>DATJYH010000357.1:0-4094 GCA_035499675.1 Puia sp. | reverse complement strand
GCCATCATCATCACCACCAAAAAAGGCGGGATGGGTTCGTCGCGGCATGCTTCTGTTTCGTTTAACTCAAGTGTCACTTTTGACAAGGTTAGTAACCTGCCGCCGCTGCAAAACAAATATGCACAGGGAAGTGGCGGTGTGTACGAGGGTCCTGAAACAGGAGCCTCCATTTCCTGGGGGCCGGCCATTGATACTTTATATTGGAACGGGGCCACGGATTATCCCTTTGACAAGCACGGGCAAATCGTCGGCAAATCCGATCCTGCCGCCAGCATTCCCGTTCATCCTTATAATGAGTATAACTTTTTTGAGACGGGGGTTACGTTTAATAACAATGTGGCCGTATCCGGCGGAAACGAAAAATCCGGGTACAGGATGTCGCTGGGCAACCTGAATCAGTCGGGTATCATCCCCAAGAGCAAATATGTAAAGACCACTTTCAGCCTGAGTGGTCAATCGGATCTAAGCACCCGTTTGAAAGTGGCCGGATCGATTACCTATATTAATTCCACCAACAACAAAGTGCAACAGGGTTCCAGCCTCTCAAGCATCATGCTGGGGCTCACCCGCACACCACCTACGTTTGACAATGCCAATGGCCTGTCTGATCCGGCCAATAACCCCGCCTCGTACGAATTGCCGGATGGCTCCCAACGCAATTACCGCGGAGGCGGTGGCTATGATAATCCTTACTGGACCGTCAACAAGAACCCATTCACGGAGAACCTCAACCGCGTTTTTGGTTTTGGGCAGGCCAGTTACCAGTTGCTGGATTGGATGAGTCTTTCCTACCGGTTGGGCGGGGATGTGTACTCACAGGACTCCAAGAATGTTTACGATAAAGGATCAAACCAGTTTCCCGGTGGCGTAATCTACCTGATCGATTATCTCAACCACCAGTTCAACTCTGACTTCATCGTTACCATGAAAAAAACTTTTTCAAAGGATATCTCCGGTTCATTGATACTGGGTCATAACTATTTTACCTCGAGCCAGAACAACCGGTTTAACAATGGGAATGGCATTGTGCTGCCCGGCTTCTACGACATTTCCAATTTCAGCAGCTATATCTCCACCGAAACAGAAGTGAATAAGCGCACGATGGCGTTTTATGGGGAAGCGCAACTCAACTACGCGGAAATGTTTTACCTGACTATAACAGGACGCCGTGAAACCTCTTCCACCCTTCCTGCGGGTAATAACTCCTTCTTTTATCCCTCCGCCAGCCTGGCCTGGGTGTTTTCGGAACTGGAAGGTTTGAAGGAAAGCAACCTGATCTCATTCGGAAAGGCAAGAATATCCTTTGCACAGGTGGGTAAGGACGCACCGGTGTATGCGCTGACCACGCCCTATGCGCCCACGTCGTTCAAAGATGGGTTTACATCCGGCATCGTTTTCCCGATTCCCAGCAGCGCCGGCTTTCAAATCAGTTCGGCTATAACTACACTGGGTAATCCTGACCTCAAACCGGAAAATACCTACTCCTACGAAGGTGGGGTCGACATCGGATTTTTCAAGAACAGGATTAACTTAAGCGCCACAGCTTACTACAGCAAATCGAGTGATGTTATCTTTCAAACCTCGATTCCCTATTCCACCGGTTTTGCTGCTGAGTTGCTGAATGCTGCCACGCTGACCAACAAGGGTCTTGAAATAACCCTGAATACTACCCCTGTTAAAACTCAGTACGGGCTGCGTTGGGATCTGAATTTCAACTGGTCGAGGAATGTAAACAAGGTAGTGGCACTTACCCCCGGCATCAACCGGTTCTTTGTTGCCGGCTTTGGCGGCGGTGAGGCCGAAATTGACGCCGTAGTAGGTCAACCCTTTGGCGTGATCTATGGCAGTACCACACCCCACGTAAACCTGACCGACCTGAACAGCCCACTGCTTATTAACGATGTGCAGGGTACCGGTTATGGACAACCGCTTGCCGGTGGAGTGGGCCCGAACCAGGTGATCGGGAACACGAATCCCAAATGGTATGGCTCCTTGATCAGCAACCTTATGTACAAGGGATTTGCATTCGGTTTGCAAGTGGATGTGCGCCACGGAGGCGATATGTGGAACGGCACGCGGGGCGCACTGACCAACAAGGGCATGGCTGCACAAACGGAAAACAGGGGAACCCCCACCGTGTTCAAAGGAATGCTGGGGCATCTGGATGCGAATGGAAATGTAGTGCACTACGGACCTGATGGCGTGACGGAATTGCCCGGCGCGGGGGCAGTCAATACCATCCAGAGCTCCTACGACCAGTTCTACTGGCAAAACGTGGGCAACAGCTTTGGTGGCGGGCAGGAAACGGATGTGGAAGATGCTTCCTTTGTAAGGATCCGGCAGATCAGTCTTACCTATGAATTCGCCAGGAATGTGATCAAAAAATCACCCTTCAACAGTCTTTCCCTGACTTTCTTCGCCAACAATCCAAAATTATGGACCAAGTACGACGGCGTGGATCCGGAAACCAGCCTCACAGGCCCGGCCAATGCCCAGGGATTGGATTATTTCAATAACCCGGGTACCAAGAGTTATGGAATCCGTTTGAATGTTGGCCTTTAACCCATAAAAAAAATGTTATGAAAAATAGGAACTATAAAATCATTTGTCTTTTTTTTCTGGCGGGCATGATATTACTCGCGGCATCCTGTAAAAAATCATTTTTTACGGATGTAAATATCAATCCCCAGGCGCCGGCTTCGGTAGGGCCAAATGTGCAGTTGTCTACCGTTGAGATCGCGCTGGGTTATACCATGGGCGGCGACCTGACCAGGTTCAGCGGCATGCTCGACCAACAGATTTTTGGCGCCAATAGCCAGTCGCAAACCTGGTATGGGTACGGACTAAACCCCGGTGCCTTCGACAATTTATGGCCCGACCTATATACCTCCACCATGGAAAATGACTACGACCTGATGAAAAATGCGGATGCAGCGGGTTACAATGTTTACTCCGGTGTGTCGCGCATACTGATGGCTTATACGCTCCAGATCATGGTGGATTCATGGGGCAACATTCCCTATTCGGAAGCCCTTCGCGGAGCGGACAACCTGCACCCGGTATATGATGATGCGAAAAGTCTGTATGATACCATTTCAAACCTGGTTGACATGGGTATTGCCCAGCTCAACGATGCCAAGCCCGGGAGCATTGTTCCCGGTACCGAGGACCAGATCTATGGCGGTAACACGGAGCAATGGATAAAATTCGGGCATGCTATCAAGGCCCGTTTGTATATGCATCAAAGCAAGGGAAATGCTTCCATGGCCAGCAGCGCTATTTCCGAAATCGGGCAATCGTTTGCTTCCAATGCCGACAATGCCGAATACCTGTTTGGGAATACGCAAACATCGGCCAACCCGAGGTACCAATTTAACCGCGACCGGCCCGGTGATGAAACCTACTCCAATGCCACCATCGCGCAGCAGATGAAAGCACTTAATGATCCCCGTTACCCCATTTATTTCGACGAGGCCAATGACGGGCTGGGACTGGACCCCACGGGCATGCATTTCGGCGGACTAAACAACTATTACGGTGCAGTCAATTCCCCGGTGGAATTTATCACCTATGAAGAATTGTTGTTCATGAAGGCCGAGGCTACCATTACCATTTCAGGCGACATCGCTGCTGCACAGGTCTTTTACGATTCGGCCATACAGGCCAGCATGGTAAAACTGGGGGTAGCGCCGGCCGCCATTGCCACCTACCTTGCTGCCAACGGCACGCTTCCGCCCAACCAGGCGGCTGCTATTGCGCAGATTGGTGCACAGGAATATATTGCGTTGTACCTGAACCCGGAATCGTGGGTGGTATGGCGCCGCACCGGAAGCCCCACGCTGCTCCCGGTAACCGGTAACGATGTTCCCCGTCGTCTCCTGTATCCACAAAGCGAATACTCCTACAACGGCGATCATGTTCCCGCCAACGTAACCTTGTTTTCGCCGGTTATTTTTTGGGATCATTAAAGAGACGCTTCCCTCCTGACGGGCTGGCCCAGCAACGGACCGGCCCGTCCAATTTTTGACAGGTGCCGTGCTGAAACCGAATGAAGGAAATTTTCGCCGTCCACCTCAAAAAAGAACCGCCACCCG
>DATJYH010000356.1:0-3442 GCA_035499675.1 Puia sp. | reverse complement strand
TATAGAAATCGCTGGTATAGGGCCAGGCGTTAAATCCATAACCCGGATCACTATACGTAAAATAAGGCAGGCTGTCTACCGACCATTTGACCTGGTTCGTGGTCCATTCCAGCGTATAGATATGGAAGCTGTCCTGCGCAGTAGGGATGAGTACATTCCCGCCTTTTTGCGTACCCTGTGCGCCATTGTACATTTTATTATGCGCCGTTCCGTAGATGACATTGGGATTGAATCCAACTTCCTCCATGATGTCCAGTTCGCCGTCGTCGGGCCAAACCAGGGGTTGGGTGGCAGACAAGAGCCAGATGGCCGGCCAGGTACCCTTGCCGGAAGGGATTTTGGCGCGGATATCAAATTTGCCGTAGGTCCATTGTGCTTTTGTACGCGTTACCATCCGGGCTGAGGTATACTGGCTGCCGTTGTAACTTTCCTTTCGTGCCTCAATCACGAGGTTCCCGTTTTGCACCCTTGCGTTTTCCGGCCTGGCATTGGTGTAATATTCCAGCTCATTGTTTCCCCAGCCGTTTCCTCCCACATCATAGGCCCACTTGCTCGAATCCGGCGAGCCATCTGTATTAAATTCGTCCGACCACACCAGCTGGTAGGTAGCGGTATCTGTAACGGTAGTAGAACCGCCCGGGGGTATTACGGGCGTGTTATTATCCTGCGCCTGGCTTTGCCGGCAACCATAACCGGGCAGCAACAGGATATACAGTAAGAGGCAGGCAATCGATAGTCTGGCTGGCATATTTTCCTGTGTTTTCAATAAGGGATGAAATTATCAATTCTTCGCAGGTTTTGCAACAAAGTTTTGGAGATATACGGCGGCTCTGCTAAATTTGCCCCTCAATTATGCATACCTATACACATACGCATCATCATGTATTCTTACCGGAAGGGTAGGCCAGGGATGTTTTGTGTAAACAAAATAATATTATAAAAGGGCTTACCAAACGGTGAGCCCTATTTTTTTAACCCATGCCAACGGTGGCGCAACGATGCCTGCGGCCTGCAAACTTACCAGGCAGCGGGTCGCCAGACGACATTATGAAACTCAAAATTGCGGTACAAAAATCAGGACGCCTGTACGAGGACTCGGTAAAACTCTTAAAAGATACCGGCATTGACCTGAAGAATGGCGTCAATAAGCTAAAAACGGAGTCCGATAATTTTCCCATGGAGATTTATTTTCTCCGGGATGATGACATCCCGCAATATGTGGAAGATGCGGTGGCGGATGTCGGCATTGTGGGGGAGAACGTAGTGTATGAAAAAAACAAAAAAGTGGAAGTGGTGGAGCAGCTGGGATTTGGAAAATGCCGGTTGTCCGTGGCCGTTGGGCGAAATGAAAAATACAATCACGCCGGCGACCTTTCCAACCGGAGAATCGCCACGACCTACCCCTTCCTGGTTCAGCAGTTCCTCGACAAACACCAGGTCAAAGCCGAAATACACGAAATCAGCGGGTCGGTGGAAATTGCGCCGGGTATTGGCCTGGCCGACGCCATTGTTGATTTGGTCAGCAGCGGTTCCACCCTGTTCATGAACGGGCTGAAGGAAGTGGACACCGTACTTCAGTCGCAGGCAGTATTGATTAAAAACAAAAACCTCGGAGATGCGCAACAGCAGTTACTGGAGAAATTCCTGTTTCGCGTCCGTGCCGTAAAAAAAGCCAGGAACAACAAATATATTTTGCTCAACGCACCCAACGATCAGTTGGAACAGATCATCCGTTTATTGCCGGGTATGAAAAGCCCCACCGTCCTGCCCCTGGCAGAGCCGGGCTGGAGCAGCGTGCACAGTGTTTTGAGTGAAAATGATTTCTGGGACATCATCGAAAAATTAAAGGCAGCGGGCGCCCAGGGTATCCTGGTAGTGCCGATCGAGAAAATGGTGGTATAAAAACGGGTTGAATACCCGAAAGAAAAATATGCAAATCATCGATGCGAGAAAATGGGATTCGTCTTCCAGGCAGAACCTGGTAAAACAGGAGCTGACCAGGCCCTTGTTGGATACGGGTGCGCTGGAGGAATCCGTGTCGGCCATCCTGAAAGAGGTAAGGGAAAAGGGCGATGAAGCAGTAAAAGAATTTTCTCTGCGGTTTGATCATGCCTCGCCCGCCAATATTGAGGTGGGGAAAGAGGAGATCGCTGCAGCTTCAGCAGCCCTGCCCGAACCATTGAAAAAAGCAATCAGGGAGGCTGCGGCCAATATCAGGACCTTTCACGAAAAGCAGTTGCAGCCCGAAGAACCGGTAGAGACCATGCCCGGTATCCAATGCTGGCGCCGGTCTGTCGCGATCGAAAAAGTGGGGCTGTATATCCCCGGGGGCACAGCACCGCTGTTCTCCACCTTACTGATGTTGGGTATCCCCGCCAGGATTGCAGGATGCAGGGAAATCATTCTCTGCTCGCCGCCTTCGCCGGAGGGGCGTTTACACCCGGCCATCCTCTATGCCGCGGAAATGGTGGGAATCACCCGGATATTTAAAGTGGGAGGTGCACAGGCCATTGCGGCCATGGCGTATGGAACAGCCAGCATTCCCAGAATGTATAAGATTTTCGGGCCCGGGAACCAGTATGTGACCTGCGCCAAGCAACTGCTGCAAAAAGAAGGCATGGCCATCGATATGCCCGCGGGTCCCAGTGAACTGGCAATATATGCCGACCATACTGCCCACCCCTCGTTCGTGGCCGCCGATCTTTTGTCGCAGGCTGAACATGGACCCGACAGCCAGGTGTTGCTGGTATCTGTTTTGCCGGACCTAGTAGCCCGTGTGGTCCAGGAAATCAAAAAGCAGCTGGAAGTCCTGCCGAGAAAGGATACTGCAGCCCGGGCGCTTGAACATGCGCGGGTTGTGCTCGTGAAAAATGCCGGTGACGCCATGGACCTGCTGAATGAATATGCGCCTGAGCATTTGATCCTCGCCTGTGAGGATCCTGAACAACTCGCCGCTTCCGTGATCAATGCGGGATCGGTTTTCCTGGGACATTTCACCCCTGAAAGCGCGGGCGATTATGCCAGCGGCACCAACCATACTCTGCCCACCAATGGCTATGCGCGGTCATACAGCGGCGTTAGTGTGGACAGCTTTGTAAAAAAAATCAGTTTTCAAAAAATATCAGCGGCGGGACTCAGGGCCATCGGCCCCACCATTATTGCGATGGCGGAAGCGGAGGGACTTGAAGGACATGCTGAAGCAGTCAGGAGACGGGAGTCTTGAGTGGGAGTCGGGATATCCGCCTGCTCCGCCTAAGGCGGAGTAGGCAGGCGAAACGTGATACGAACTGTTCATCCGCGGCTGCTGTCATCAGCAGGCGGACGTGTTAACGAATTGTCGAACAGGGATCATTGAACAACTTCGACCTGTTGTTTTTTCTGTTACTTTTTTGCTCCGCCAAAAAAGTAACCAAAAAAGGCGGGCCGGGAACGATTACAGCCC
>DATJYH010000355.1:0-10392 GCA_035499675.1 Puia sp. | reverse complement strand
ATCCGCGGAGCAGGGAACATGCTCGGTGGGGAACAAAGCGGGTTCATGGCGGAAATAGGCTTTGAAATGTACCAGAAGATCCTCGACGAAGCAATCAGGGAACTGAAAAGAACCGAGTTCAGGGACCTTTTCAAGGAAGAGATTTCAAAACAGGAAGACTTTGTACAGGATTGTACCATCGATACCGACCTGGAAATCCTGATACCCGATCATTACGTGGAAAGCATCACCGAAAGGCTTTCCCTGTATACAAGACTCGACAGCTGTGAAAACGAGGAAGAACTCCAGCAGTTCCACAGCGAACTGATAGACCGGTTTGGCCCCGTGCCGCACCAGGTGGAAGACCTTTTTGATACGGTGCGCATCCGCAAGCTGGCAGTAGTTCTTGGTTTTGAAAAAATCATCCTGAAGGAGGATACGGTACGTTGTTATTTCATCGGCCGGCCCGATTCTCCTTATTTTGAATCTCCCATCTTCAGGAACATCCTGGCATTTATCCAGGAACAGACCAACCAGGCAAAACTAAAACAGGCGGGTAAACTGTTTTTACTGGTGTTGGACAACATCGGTTCCATGCAGGAATTGCTGCGGCTGCTGCAGCGGATGCATCATTTTGTAACAGACAAAAAGAACGATCTGAGGGTAGCGCATTGATTTATTTATTATATTTCATCAAAGCAATCTTATGGACACCCGTCAAACCAGCTCGTTCCTCGGAACGGAGGAACAGCCTTCCTACATGCCGGATTCCGATGAGCGTACCTTATCGGTATTGGCGCACGTGTTGACCCTGATCGGGAGCTTTATCCCGCCGCTGGTCATTTACCTCATTAAAAACAAGGAATCGGGCTTTGTAGCTGATCATGCCCGCGAATCGCTCAATTTCCAGATTACGCTCATCATCCTGTTTATCGTCAGCTCAATCCTCGTGGCCCTGCTCATCGGGATATTCCTGATCTGGCTGCTGGGGATCGCGGACCTGGTGTTGGTGATTGTAGCTGCCGTTAGGGCGAGTGAAAGCAAGTTGTACCGCTATCCGTTCAATATCCGCCTCATCAGGTAGTGCTGACCAGGACAAAACGCGTGGGGAAAGAATGACTTTTTGGGAATTACAATGTTTTCTGCATTACAAAGTGGGGGATGGTGACTTCCATGAATTCATTTCCGGTGCTGGCATAACCGAGTTTATTATAAAAGCCAATGGCAGTTTTTCGGGCATGCATGACAAGCGTTTTGTATCCCAGGTCCCTCGCAATGTTCTCGGCAAAAATCATCAGGGCGCGGCCGATTCCTTTGCCCTGCAGGTTATTGGGCACGGCCATTTGCCGTAATCGTACGGTATTGTTGTCAACCCTTGTCAGCAGGCAGCAGCCAAGGATCCGGTCGTCTTCGAAGGCCCCCATCAGCACGTCATTCTTTTCCTTTTCCAGTTCGCCTTCGTCAAATCGCAGACCGAGCGGCTTGCGCAGCATATCATATCGCAAGCGGAGCATCTGCTGATATTCCTTGGAACCGTGGTCTATAATCTTAAGCGCCATGCTGGTAGCTGGATTTACAACGGGGATACCCGAAGATATTTAAATATACGATTTACCATATATATTCTTCTCAAAAAATGGAAATCAGTGAGTTCCTTCGTCACCGATGACCACAATATGAGCCGGCAAATCTTAACACAGGTACGCCGGATATTACTGTAAAGCCTGAAAATCACCAAATGCAATATTTTAAATTAAAAATGCCTTGTTTGCTCGGTTTAGTTCAAATATTATATTTTTGCAGCCGTAACTAAACTTTACAACAATGTCAGACATCGCTACAAGAGTAAAAAAGATCATAGTAGATAAATTGGGAGTTGAGGAAGCGGAAGTTACCAACGAGGCTTCATTTACTAACGATCTGGGAGCCGATTCCCTTGATACAGTAGAACTGATCATGGAGTTTGAAAAAGAATTCAACATTTCCATCCCCGATGAGCAGGCTGAAACCATCACTACGGTAGGACAGGCTATCTCGTACCTGGAAGAGCATGCCAAATAAGTGAAACTCTGTTTTTAGCACAATACTTTGTTTGATCCGCCTTTCTGAAGCTTCGGGGCTTAGGGGCGGATTTATCACTTAACCAATTTTCCAGGCCTTTCATATGGAATTGAAAAGAGTTGTCGTTACTGGAATCGGTGCCCTGACACCGTTGGGCAATAATCTAAATGATTATTGGAACGGGCTCCTGCAGGGAGTGTCGGGCGCAGATTTCATTACACTCTTTGATGCCAGGAAATTCAAGACAAGATTCGCCTGTGAATTGAAAGGGTTTGATCCGTTGCAGTTCCTCGACAGGAAGGAAGCCCGCAAAATGGACCGTTTTACGCAAACTGCACTGGTGGCCAGCGACCAGGCTGTGCGGGATGCCGGCATCAACAAGGACAATGTCAGTCCTGAGCGGACCGGTGTGGTGTTTGCCAGCGGCATCGGGGGATTGATTACCTTTCAGGAAGAAGTGATCAATTTCGCCAAAGGCGATGGTACACCCAGGTACAACCCGTTCTTCATTCCAAAAATGATCCTTGATATTGCCGCGGGGCATATCTCCATGCGTCATGGGTTCCGGGGACCAAACTTTGCGGTAGTGAGTGCCTGTGCTTCGTCTACCAACGCCATCATGGAATCTTACAATCTCATTCGCCTGGGCTTGGCCGATATCATACTTTCCGGAGGTTCCGAAAGCGTGATCAGCGAAGCGGGCGTAGGAGGATTCAATGCCATGAAGGCGCTGAGCGAGCGAAACGATTCGCCTAAAACGGCCAGTCGTCCCTACGACAAGGACCGCGATGGCTTTGTGATGGGTGAAGGGGCAGGCGTGGTGGTGCTGGAAGAACTGGAACACGCCCGTGCGCGCGGTGCAAAAATTTATTGCGAGATTGCCGGTTGCGGCGCCACTGCGGATGCACATCATATTACCGCACCTCACCCAGAGGGGTTGGGCGCAAAAAATGTAATGAATGCGGCGCTGAGGGATGCACATATGCAACCTTCGGACATTGACTATATCAACACACACGGAACATCCACGCCACTGGGCGACATATCCGAAGTCAAGGCCATTATGGACGTATTTGGTGATCATGCGTTTAACCTGAACATCAGCTCCACCAAATCCATGACCGGGCACTGTCTCGGTGCGGCCGGGGTGGTGGAAGCCATTGCCTGTATCATGAGCGTGGTCAACAACAAAGTTCCTCCCACCATCAACCACTTTACCGACGATCCGGAGTTGGATCCGAGGCTCAACTTTACCTTCATCAAGTCGCAGGAAAGAGAAGTGCGTGCTGCCCTGAGCAACACCTTTGGCTTTGGCGGTCACAATGCCTGTGTCATCGTAAAAAAATACAAGCAGTCTTAAAAGCCGCCGGCGAGGATATGGTAATCACCCACGATGCATTAAGCGTTTCAATCCCCCTCTTTTATTTTTTCCCTGAACAAAAAAATTGTAGCTTGTTGCTGTGGGAATTTTAGAACGAATTTTAAAGGCCGACGCATCCGCCGTTTCTTTCAGGAGACAATTACGCAACGTATTGGGCTTTGCGCCGGGGAAAGCGGTTCTGTACAGGACCGCGCTGACACACCGCTCTGTAAAAGAGGGATCCGACCAGAACAACGAAAGGCTTGAGTACCTGGGAGACGCCATCTTAAGTGCCATCATTGCCGATTTTCTTTTCAAAAAATACCCCTATAAAGAAGAGGGTTTCCTGACCGAAATGCGGAGTAAGATGGTCAACCGGAACCAGTTGAACGAGATCGCTATCAAGATGGGACTGAAAAAGATCAGCTATTTCAACAAATTTGACAGTTCCCTAAAAATGAGCCAGATCTTCGGAAATACCCTGGAAGCGGTGGTAGGGGCCATTTACCTGGACAAGGGCTATGAAAAAACAAGACAGTGGGTCATGGAGCGGCTCATACAGCCCTACTTGTTTATGGACGATCTCGAAAACCTGGAGATCAATCACAAGAACAAACTCTACGGCTGGGCGAATAAGAATGGTAAAAACCTGGAATTTGAAACCCTGGATGAGCGTATTGAAGGCGGGCGGAGACTATTTACCGTGGGAGCGGTGGTAGATGGAGAACTGATTGCGCAGGGAAGAGCTTACAATAAAAAAGATGCCAGCCAGATTGCCTCCCAGCTGGCACTTGATAAACTGGGATTAAACAAAGTAGAATCACCAGAAGAAGAGTAACAGAGCCTGGGTTTAGGGATCAGGGAGGGGAAAAACTCCCCAAAGGCTTCAATTTACTCAACTAGTTGATAAGCAGTTAAATATCTTATACTTCGCGATATAGCAGGCTAAAGGACCTTCTAAGGTAAAACTCTTACCCATCGGTTAGCTCTAAACTTATCCACATTTTTGGCCGCTTTTGTTGATAAGCTCAAAAATTGTTTCTAATTTTATTGCCCATTCCAATGAAGACTGCCAATCATTAATCCTCTTTATTCTGGTTTAACTCTGCATTATTGGTTCGTTGCTTTAACCCCTTGGTGAATACCGTTTCGCACCTCTGATAAATCCATTCTTACGAGACCCCCGCACAATCCGTTGACTATGGTTTACCGTAACCACATTCAATCATCAAAAGATTTTGTATGAAGAAGCTTTACTTGTTGACAACCATGGCGATTTTGGGTTTCGTAAATTTTAGTCAGGCTCAATACACGGCAACCAATTCAGGCAACTGGAGCAACCCGATCACCTGGGCGCCGGGAGCTGTACCATCCAATCCCTGTAACAATTGTACAATTACCATTGCCCCGGGAGTGACCGTAACGCTCGACGAGAGTGAAACCATACAGGGGACCTCTCAGTTGGTCATCGGTCCGGGCGCGACCATTACAAATCCTTCAAAACTCATCATACCTGCCTCTGCGGGTACCAGTGTTATGACGGGGAATAATATCATTATGATAAATTCCGGTTCAAATGCACCCAACGTCGTATTATCAACTCCGTATTCAACGATTGACGCTTCTGGGGCCGGCGAATTTGACGGTGTGTTTATTAACTTCCTGAATATCGTCTATTCTAAAGTTGTTGGGAATGCCCCTTCTGTTTTCCTGTTTGGGACTACCGTTGCTAACATGGCCGCGCCCGTTTATGGAAACGGAACGACTGGAACGCTGGCAAACGGTGGCCCATTTTCAATCAATGGAAATGGAACACTTCCTATCATCCTTTCAAATTTTGACGCCGTGCTGAATGGAAAAATTGTGGATCTCACCTGGACCTCGGCCATTGAAATCAATTCAGATCATTATGCCATACAGCGCAGCGCAGATGGAAACAGCTGGAATACAATTGGAACAGTTCAGGCTAAAGGATTCTCGTCCATTGCGGTCAACTATGCATTCACGGATGTTTCACCGCTGAATGGCATCAACTATTATCGTTTGCAAATGGTTGATCAGAATGGAAAATTTGGATTTTCACCGATCAAGGTGGTACGGACGCTGCCGGTCCAGGGACTCAGCGTATTCCCCAACCCGGCGCGCGACTACGTAAATGTTACCATAGGGACGAATTTGAGCTCCAATATTACCATACGGCTGATCAACCAGTTCGGACAGCTTATGCAGGAACAACGGGTTTCCAATGCTTCCGGGACCACCGTATCCCTGCCTGTTGGAACTTATGCCCAGGGCAATTATTATCTGCAGGTAATCCAATCGGACGGAACCCAGCAGACCAGCAAGGTCCTTATTGCAAGATAAGTTATGACCTTTGGCTTCTAAATCTTAGGGCAATCAATGAAATTCAAATCCCGCCGGTTTCGGCGGGATTTTTTTGTTGGAGCCCCGGGGTCCCTCCTTCGCCATCCTGTAAGCAACGCAGCCTGTCAATTGCCTCCCATCAATAAATCATTTCTACATAATAAATGCAATTATTTGGAGTTATAGGAGAGAAAATCCAAGAATCCATTTCCTCGTGAAAAGCAGTGATCATGTCTCTGTGGAAAACCATTGGCTTATTTTGCGTTTCGGTTGTATCGATGCATTCCCTTTGTCTTGGGCAATGTATCCCCGGAACCATGAACAGTGTTACTTACGATACCCTGGTCCCGGGTACCGGCAACGGCACCCATAGTTTCAGCCTTCCGCAATTCAACCCCACCCTCGGAACGCTGGTATCTGCAAAAATCAATTCGGTTGTTTCCGTTAATTATGGGTTTACCCTTAAGAATGTGGAAACTATTCAGCGGGATTTTTCGGTATCAGTGGGACGGTACGATTATTTTTCCGGAACAAATTTGACCTCACCGTACAGCAATTTGCTAAACATTCCACTGGGGTCATTCGTGCTCAATCCCGGCGAGGAGGTTTTCAAAGCGCCATACAATATCCTTTACCGTTATGTCAACAGCGACAGCCTGACCAGCAATATGGTGGACTTCCTGGGGACCGGAGCGGTTAACTACGCTTATAAGCCCATCACCTATACCAACCTTACGGGTAGCAACACTTATTATTATAGTGCTACCGCAAACGACACTGTTCAGTTCTCCATCACCTACTACTACTGCAACAGTATTACGCTGCTTTCGCAGATCAATGATTTCTCCGCGTTGAAACAAAATGCGCAAACCGTGTCGATCGCATGGAACATCGCCAACGAACAAGCAGGGCGTGAGTATACGATCCAGAAAAGCCTGGATGGCTACAATTTCTCCGGCATAACATCAATTTCCTCTGTAACTAATGACGGTTTGTCGGAAAACTATAACCGTGATTACAATATTGCTCCCGGGGAGAACCGCCTCCTGTATTTCAGGTTGAAAGTGGCGGGTGTCGGTGGGCTGATGGCCTATTCAACCATAAAAACGGTGGACATGAGTTCCGCATCTACCGGGGAGATGTACCTGTATCCCAACCCTTCCAACCAATTTGTCAACATCGTATTCAACCAGTCAACAGCGGGGAACTGGCTGGTGGAAATTCTTTCCACCGATGGAAAGCTGCTGCAGTCTAATAGTTTTCCCGGTGCCCTGGCAGGGCGCGTGGACTTTCTCCGGAAACCGGCGTCAGGCGTATATTTTGCCAGGGTAACAGACCGGTCATCGCTGAAAAGCTATGTCCTGAAGTTTGTTGTCCAATAAACGTCCGCAAAAAACATCCTCCCGTCACTTTACAATGACGCGGTTCCATTCTTCCACTTCAAAATCTGCCAGGAATTTCTTCATGGCCGCCTTATTCCCTGAAAGATACAGGCTGGCAGACTGTACCTGGTCGCACTTGATGGCTTTAGGATCTGTTTTATTCGTGCTGGTTTTATCCTGCTTGAAAGAAGATACGTAGGCATCATTCCGGTCCAGGACAAGATTCCATCCACCCGTTAACCCGATCACTATATTTTTTGAACGATCAAAGGCATGAACATTATCGTTCATTTGAGGTTCCTGGTTGAAATACCATTTCAGCAGGCGAAAGCCCGGCTGGCTGATTGTTCCGGCAGCCTTGATGGTGGAATTGTTAGGACCTGCCTGGTCAGGATTAAAGTTGAACTCCACGAGCAATACAACGGATTCCCGGAAGGTAAATGACATGTTTTTTTGCTCAGCATCAAAATTCTTTTCCGAGTTTTCCGCGTCCGTATTTTTTTGTGAATCACCCGCCTTGTTGAGAAAGGCATCTATTTTTTTGTCGTATACAGCTATGGCCTTCTCATAAGCATCTATACCGGCCTTGTTTCCTGCCATCACCGCCTGTTGATAAGCTGCATAATGGGCCGTCATATAGTCGGCTTTGCGGTCGCTGTAATAGCTGGCAGAGTCACGATAGCGCAAAAAGACATCCTGTTTGGATACCGCGACCGCGGAATAGGCCCGCATATTGTCGGTTCGGCGGTTGGCGAAATCAATTAACCAATTCTGCCACTTCTGCAGCGAATCGGGGTTAACAACGACTCTCCAGGTGATGGTGAAATAATGAGGCGGCCGGAGCGAATAGGGCAGCACAGCCCCGGTAGAAGTACGGAAACCTGAGGCCCCGCCCTCGGTGATTTCCACCGGTTCCGCCCAGTGTTCACGGGCAGCCACGCTCCTCACCAGGCGGCCGGTCAGGTCGCGAAGCCGGTATTCCATCGAGATTTCCTGGGGCACAAGCGGGTTAAGAATTCTTTCAGTGCTGTCTTCGGCCCTGTCTGTATTTACATAGTCCCTGTCGGGGCAGTCTGCCGGCGACTCGGAGCATGACTGCGCATATAGATGAGGGTTAAATATCCCCAAAAGGAGTGCGATCATTCCGGCGATTAAACTCGATTTCATGCAACAGATATATTATGAGGATAAAGAGGGTTATTGCTTGCATTTCACGCTTTTGGCGTTGACCAGCCTTGCATATTGATTGGCGCCGTCAGTCCAGGAACCGCTGGCAATGCCCAGTATGGCTGTAAATCCACCCAGGGCCTGGCGTTGCACGGAGGTAAGCATCTGCAGGGTGGCCGGATCGGTAATCCCCTCGCCAAATTTGGCATCGCTTTCCAGTTTGTCTACAATCGCAACTTGCTGCTCTATTTGCGGAATGTACTGGTGTAACAGCGAATTTATTTTTCCCAGGCAATCGTTTCGGGCTGCCACCGACCTTTCCTCATAAGTCACATTCCGGTCTTTGGTGCATGAGCAGAGGGGGCCGGCATATCCTCCCTGCTGCACTTCGGGGCAGTTGGGCCCCATCGGTACCTGTTCCATTCTTACCTGGCCCAGTTTGCCGGTAAGTTCAGTGATAAGCTGGTTCATGGGCATAATAGCGCTTTGCGCCTTCCCCAGTTCCTGCATAAGTGCCACGTTGGTATATGTATGTTTTGTTTGTGCGCCCGCCTGGGCAGCGGCGGCCGGATTCCCGCCTGATTGCATGGCCTGTTGCGCTCTTTGCATGGCCTGCTGTTGCATCTGTTCAATTTGTTCGGGCGTAGGTTGGGTGGGGGCGGCGGTTGGAGGTGCTGCGCTTGCGGCTTTTACAGACGCCATGTAGTCTTTGGTGAGTTTATCAAGCTGATCGTTGAGTGTGTTAAATTGTTCACCGTTATCCTTGACCGTTACAGTCCCGTCTGTAGCAGTAACAATGGTGGCGCTGCCATAACAGGTAGCACTGCTTTCAGGCAACGGTATCCTGGAAATGAAACTGTTGATTTGGATGATTGCCGGTTTCTGGGCACCTGCTTCTAAAAATCCACAGAGCAGAACAATGAAACAGCGTTTGAAATAGGAGCTCATATATATGATTTTAGTGAGTGTGTTGAAAGCAATCATTATTTCGCAGGGATGTTTACAGGCGGTTTCTGTTGTGGGTTCGCCTTGTTCTCGATGTGAATAGTATAACGGGCATATACTATCGCGGCGGCGAACTGGGGATTGATCTCCCTGGCATCGAACATTTTGTCCACCAATACCTGCCCGTTGTTTTCCACCGGTATTTCAAAATCGAGGGAGAGCATCTTGGCCATGACACCATTGTTGGAGCTTTCCCTGACTTTGTTAAACATTTGCATGATCTGTTGATAGTCCGCGGCGGATTTCCTGCCTGTGTCATTTGCCATGTGCTGGGCCATGGCCTTCATTTGTGCGATCATTTGTTCGTTCTGCGACTGGTATTTTGCCATTTCGGCCTGGGCCTGGCCGGATTCCGCCAGTTTTTGCTTGGCCTTGGTATCCTCAAAAAAATGATCTCCTTCTACGCCCCAGTATGCGAGTCCTGCTTGCGGAATTCTCCAGGTCCCGGCGTTGGTGGGATTGGGGTAAAAGTTGCTCAGGATAATGGTATCCTTACCGGGATTGCAGAAGTCCATTTTCAGTCCATGCAGGGTAATTGAATATTTTTTTGTGCCAATATATACCGGGGGCATCGGGGCCGTGATTTGGTTGGTGATCAGCTGGCAATCGAATTCCTGAACGAGCTTGGGTCTGTAGAATCCAAACAAATCCGGCCGGTTTTCATCCAGTATGATCCATTTGTAACATTGGTTGGAATCCCGCTCAAAATCAGGACCTATTTTACAATCTCCTTTCAGGTGCGAGATCCAGTAACCCTGGCCCTTGCCGAATTTCACGTCCATTTCAACAGACAGCGTGAAACCATCAAGGATATTCTTGATCCTTGACATGTAGCCAACATACAAGTCGTCGCCCGAACCGCCCAGCAAAGCGACATCCCTGGCAAGACTGATGATAAAAGTCAGGTTCCCTATCTGCCTCCAATCATTGTGTTTGAGTTTGCCTATGTAATATTCAAAAGCCTGCCCTGCCATGGAAGAGAGGGTTGAAAAGTCGGCATCTGCTTTATCGTCGCCCGTGAGCAGAATGTAGTTCCTGGTCGTACTCAAATAGGTTCGGGCAATCGCCGCCAGC
>DATJYH010000354.1:0-3307 GCA_035499675.1 Puia sp. | reverse complement strand
CCAGTGTTTGCCACGCGAATCGATGAACAGGGTGTTTATGAAGTTCCAGGAGCGAACAGGGTTGTCCCGGTATTCCATCTGGAACCATTTTTTGTTTCCATTGCGTTCGTTATACAAGATCAGCCCTTTTTCGGTACACAGCCAGATGTTCGACGAATCCTCCCTCACCATGCTGAGCAGGGAAGGTTGTATTTTTCGCCCTGATTCGGTTACCGAAAAATTAGGGAACAGTCTTTTTTCGCTCACAAAACCGGAGTCATAGCTGACCAGGAAATGATCACTCCTGCCTCCGATCAACATTTTATTTCCGCTGCGGATGGCGGATATGCCCTGTGTAGAAATATCCTGGTCTGAGAGGAAATGATGATGAAAAACCTGCCGTGCCGGGTCCATGATCCGGATGCCCGCACTGGTAGCAAGCCAAACCAGGTTATCCCGCGAAGTATACAGACCGTTGACATCAAAGTTTTGCTGGTTTTGCCTGGGATCCGGCAGATAGCTGATCATTGTCTCTTTTGACGGGTCTATTTCGTTTAATTGCGGAGAGCAATAGAGATGATAGTTTCCCTGGTTGTCCTTTGCTTCCGTAATACCCGTGGTATTTTCTGAGGGGTTGCGATAGGTATGCAGTATTTTCCGGGTATCGGGATCGAACAGTTTGATACCCTCGTTCCAGACACTCAGCCAGAGCCGACCCTGGTGATCTTCAAAGAGGTGGGTTACTAGTTCATCCAGCGAACCCATCTCTTTTCCTGAAAGATACCGTTCAAAATGCCCATCGACCGGGAAAAAACGCCAGAGTCCTGAAAAACTGCCCACCCAAAAGCGTTGTTGCCGGTCGATCAGCATGGCCACCACAAAATTATCCTGCCGGCTGACCCGCGTTGTTTTGTCGCCATTTGGATAGTAAGTCCTGTATTCTTTCGTGACAGGATCGAACCGGTGAACCCCGTTTGCGGATCCCAGCCAAATATAATCACCGCCACCAGCCAATACGCTTTTGATATCACTGGCTTCTTTGTCCTGGTCATTGCCCATCTTCCAGGTATAGAGGGAATCGAGCGCGGGGTCATACATATTCAGCCCGTTCATGGTGCCCATCCACATGCGGTGATGCGGGTCTTCGGAAATGTCGTTGATGTGATTATTCGTCTGTTCATCGCCGTTATTATTGGAGTTTTTGAATACACGGATGACTGACCCGTCGTACCGGTTGAGTCCGTCCCTGGTACCAATCCAGACAAACCCGCGGCTGTCCTGGAAAAAGCAGGTTATCCCGTTATCGCTCAAACCGTCTTGTTCGGTAATGGAATAGAGCACCGGGGAAATTCTTTTTTTTTGCGCGGAAACCCGGAACGTGGAAAAAGAACCAAGTACAAGACAGCAGAATATAATAGCTTGTGTACGCAAGGGACAGCGTTTGCAGGTTAAATCTACTAATTGGGAACGATTTTACTAAGTCTTCCGCGACGGAGCCGGCCTCCTCCTATTTTTTGTCCATACACAATTCAATCAATACACCCTGAGTGTTTTTCGGATGGAGAAAACAAACCATTTTATTATCGGCCCCGGGTCGGGGTTCGTTGTTCAATAACACAAAGCCTTCCGCCGTCAACCGTTTCATTTCCGACTCAATGTCCGCGACTGCAAAGGCAATGTGATGGAGACCCTCGCCTTTTTTGTCGATGAATTTTTTGATGACGCTGCTGTCATCCGTTCCTTGCAGCAATTCAATCTTGGTATCGCCCGTCCGGAAAAATGCGGTAACCACCTTTTCACTGTCAACAGTTTCGGTTTTATAGCAGTGACTGTTGAGCAATTTTTCAAACAGCGGGATGGCTGCGGAGAGGTCTTTTACGGCAATGCCTATGTGTTCTGGATGCTCCATGGGGAGGTTTGTTGTAAAAATAAGCAGTATTCAGGTTCTCTTTTCCCCCCACTCCGGTGGCTGCTGTCAACCCGGCAAATGGCAGTAGTTCCTCAGCTATCTGGCTTAATTGAGCTAATTTTGCGGTTGTGCTAAAAGGCATCAAATGCTGAAGTTACCGGTTTATATGGATAACAACGCTACAACTGCTTGTGACCCAAGAGTGTTGGAAGCCATGTGGCCTTTTTATACCAGCCAATATGGTAATGCTGCCAGCCGGAATCATTCCTTTGGGTGGCAGGCGGAAGCAGCGGTAGATGCAGGCCGGGAACAGGTGGCCGGATTGATTGGCGCGGATCCAAAGGAAATCGTTTTTGTTTCCGGGGCCACTGAGGCGGTTAACCTGGCTATAAAAGGCGTTTTTGAAGCCTATGCTTCAAAAGGGAATCATATCATCACGGTGGAAACCGAGCATAAGGCCGTGCTGGATACCTGCAAACACATTGAGAAGCGTGGCGGCGAAATTACCAGGCTGAGAGTGGATCATGACGGGCTTGTTGACCTGGAAGCACTTGAAGCAGCCATCCGGCCTGCTACCATCCTGCTCGCTGTGATGTATGCCAACAATGAAACAGGAGTTATTCAACCGATAGCGGAAATCAGCAGGATCGCCAGAAAGCATGGCGTCCTTTTTTTTTCGGACGGGGCGCAGGCCGTTGGAAAAATTAAGGTGAATGTGGAGGAAGATGGCATCGACCTGCTGTCCATGAGCGCGCATAAAATATACGGGCCAAAAGGAATCGGTGCTTTATATGTACGACGCAGGAATCCACGGGTAAAACTCGTAGCTCAAATGGACGGTGGTGGTCACGAACGAGGAATGCGCAGCGGCACGTTGAATGTGCCGGGCATAGCAGGTTTTGGCAGGGCCTGTGAATTGTGCGGAGAGGAAATGGAGCAGGAAATCAGGAGACTGGCTGGCTGGAGAAATAAACTGGAAAAGGGGCTGTTGGAGCTTGAGGAGACGTATGTTAATGGGAGCAGGGAGCGCCGTCTTCCGCATGTCAGCAATATCTCCTTTAAATATGTTGACGGAGACGCATTGCTGATGGCGATCAACAAGGATATTGCGGTATCCACAGCGTCCGCCTGCACTTCTGCTTCCATCGAACCCAGCCACGTGTTAAGGGCATTGGGTCTGGGAGATGACCTGGCGCATAGTTCTCTGCGTTTTGGCCTGGGTCGTTTTACCAGCGAAGAAGAAGTGGATTTTGTGACAGAACGAATCGGCAGGGCTGTTTTGGAATTGAGAGCAACGAGCCTGTTGTGGGAAATGTTCAAGGATGGACGTGAACCAGACCCGGTTGTCTGGGCGCATCGCTGAACGCGCACAGATCGACAACTACCGCAGTCGTCAACAAATTGTCAAAAAAAACGTTA
>DATJYH010000353.1:0-5872 GCA_035499675.1 Puia sp. | reverse complement strand
GAATAGCAGGTTACCAGCAGGTCACCCAGGTACACCGAGGCAGCATAGTTGCCGCTGCGTTTGTGCGATACGGGGTCCTCCTCATGGTGAACCCCCACTTCAATATGGCTGATACCCACTTTTCGCAGGAAGCCCGCCATTTCGTCTGCGCAATTGGCGATCAGGACGCTCAGAAAATTGTCGCCATATTCCAGCCCATGCGCCATGCCGGCTCCGAGGGCATAAATGTTTTTGAGTACAGCGGCATACTGGACACCGTATACATCATTGTTGACAATGATGTTCAGGTAGTCCGTCGAAAAATGAGACGCAATTTCACCAGCCATGGTTTCGTCATTTCCGGAAAAGGTGAGATAGGACAGTTTTTCGGCTGCTATTTCCTCCGCATGACAGGGACCCATTACCGTAAAATAATCAGCCACGGGAAGATCAAATTCCTGTTTCAGATAGTCATTCAGCAGTAAATTCTGCCCGGGCAGGATACCCTTTACCGCCGAGATGATTTTTTTCCCTTTAAAAACATTACGGGGAAGATCCCGGAATGCATCTGCCGTAAATGCAGAGGGAACGGCGATGACCAGGCAGTCTGAATCCCGGATGACAGTGGCGATATCATCGCTGAGAGAAAGCCGTGAAACGTCAAAATAAACCGAACTCAGGTATTGTGGATTGTGATGACGTTGCCGGATATGCTCAATGATGGATTCATTCCTGATCCACCAATTGATGGAGGCCTGGTTATCGGTCAGAATTTTCGCCAATGCTGTTGCCCAGCTACCGCTTCCTATTACGCCAAATCGCATGGCCTTCTATATTTGAGTGAAACAAGTTTTCTTAAAAATAAAAAAGTTTGAGCAATCTATGTGTTACCCAAACTTCGGTCTTATAAATGACTTTTACCGGCCCTGCCGGAATGATCAGCTCTTTTTCGTCTCAAACAGCTTTTCCTTGGCCACTACGGACACCTTGGTTCCGTTTTTCAGCAGTTTGCTGACTGTGCCATAGGGACCTGTGATCACCTGATCGCCATCTTTCAGGCCATCCGTGATTTCGATATAATTGATATCCTGTATGGATGATTTAACTTTCACTTTCTTCACGGTACCATCGGCCTGTAACACAAATACCACCTCATCCAGATCACCGGCATCAGACTTTACGCTGTTGTTGCTGTTTCCGTTTTCATCGGTCTTGCTATCATCCTGATCTTTTTTGCCTACGGCGTTATCGCTGTCTTTTTCGCGGGTGGTCACCGCGTTGATGGGAACGGAAAGCACATTTTCGTGGGTCTTGGTCTGTATGTCTGCACTTGCAGTCATACCTGGGCGGAATACGAGGCTTTTGGGTCTTGAGGGATCCTGCAAATCCTTGTAGGAAGCGGGCGACAACCTGATATGCACTTTGTAGTTTGTGACATCATTGGTTGAGACACTGGATGTGGACGATGAGCCGGACGTGCTGCTGGCCGTACTGCTGGCAATTTGCGTGACCACACCCCTGAATTTTCTGTTGTTATAGGCATCCACTTCTATAAAAGCGGAATCACCCAGGTGAACTTTGGGTATATCGTTCTCCCCGACATCCACGATAGCTTCAATTTTGCTCATATCCGCGACGCGCATCATTTCCGTTCCGGCCATCATACTGTTGCCTACCACCCGCTCTCCTTTTTTTACGTTCAATTGTGAGATGACCCCATCAATGGGAGAAACCAGCGTGGTGCGGCTGAGGTTTTTGGCTGCCACGTTCAGGTTGGCCTCATAACTTGCCACGCCGGCTATATTGGCTTTTACGTTTTGAATGGCGGCGTTGTAGTTGGCCTGGGCAGTTTTGAAAGCACTCTCGGCCTGTTCAAATTCATACCGGGAAATGACTTTCTGGTCCAGCAATTGTTTCTGCCGTTCGTACTGGGCCTGGGCCTGGTCCATGGTAGCCTTTAGGCCGGGTAAGGTGGCGGCAACATTGGATACCTGTGCCTTTTGCTGATCTACCTGGGCTGCAGCCTGGTTCCGTTGCGTGGTATAAATGTCAGCGTATATCTTGGCCAACTCCTGCCCTTTTTTGACGCTGTCGCCTTCCTGTACAGTCAGTTCCACAATTTCCCCTGAAATATCCGGGCTCATTTTGACCTCCACCTCCGGGTATATCTTACCACTGGCCGTTACAATTTCGGTGATCGTGCGTTTTGCCGCTTTTTCGGCAGATACCTGCATCCCCTCGTCTTTTCCGAATGCGCCCGCTTTTTTCAGAACCACCAGCAAAACGATGACGACAGCTGCTATGATGATGAACCAAAGTAATTTCTTATTCATATTCAATCAGGTTGTAATTTTTATAATTTGATGCCCATGCCCTTCCAAAATTCAAGCACTTTCATCTTGAATATATAATCGTATTGATCGTACAGGAGGTCGTTTTTTGCTTTGAAATAATTGTTTTGGTTGGTGAGCAGGTCAATGGTACTCAACAATCCTACATTGTATCTCTTTTGGGCAAAGTCAAAACTCTTTTGCGTGGCTTCCAGGGTTTTTACCTGCGACTCATATTTTTGAAGTGCGGCTACTGCTAGCTGGTAGGCCTGATAGATATTTTGTTTCAGGGCAATATTGTTGGCGTCCTGTTGCAATTCCGCGTTTTTTAAACCAAGTTTGGATTTTTGATAGGCCATTTTGAGGCTTCCCCCGTTCAGGATGGGGATGTTCAGTGACACACCAATAGTTTGCCGGAAGGCCGTATTCAACTGGCTGAAATAGGGTTGGTAACCCAGTTGGGGCACATTATAGGGCTCGAGCGGGTATACCTGATAGTCGGTACCTCCCACAGTCACCTTACCCAGCGGGGGATTGGCTTGGGCATATCCCACTACTTCCTGGCCCTGGTTCGTGTAAGTGCTTCCGAGTGACCCAAAAGCAGTCAGCGTGGGGTACATCGCTCCCTTTGCTGCGGACACGAACTTGGCATTGGATGCGATATTCAGTTTGTCTGACTTTTGCAAGGGTTGGTTCAGGAGGGCCAGCGCATATACATTCTCCGGCTGCAGGTCGCTAATTTTTTCCACCGGGATCTTGTCCACGGGTGGGTTATCCAGCACAAAATCTGCCCCTGCGTCGTAGCTCATATACCCCTTTAGTACAATGATCTGCTGCTGTACGGAGGAGAGCGCGGTTACATAAGCTGAACTGTCCTGTGCCAACTGGGACTCCAATTCGGCGGCGTTTAGTTCGGGCACACTGCCGGCGAGCACCAGCTTCCGGGTATTTTCCAGGTTGGCTCTTGAATAGCTTACCTGCAATCCGGCCGATTTTGCCTGTTCACTACTTAACAAATAGCTCAGGTATGCATTGGCGACATTAAGCGAAATATCGTTTTTGATTTTGTCCGTCATTGCTTCCTGGGCCTGCCATGCCAATTTGTTGCCGGCAATGGTATTTCGCAGGTAGTTAAAATTGAAAACGTTGACGCTTGCCTGCAGGGCGTAGGTATTGTAATAAAGGCTGGATGTACTAAGCGTATAAGTCTGCGGGTTTTGAGTATAACCGGAGTTAAAAGACAGATTCCCCTGGAAGCTCAACAGGGGAATTTGTGAAAGTTTACTCTGTTTATAGGTAAGGGCGTAGATCCTGGCCTGAACATCCTGCTGTTGTACAGAAACATTGTTGTTGACAGCATATTCCACACATCTCCTGAGGTCCCATTTATCCTGCGCATATGTAAGAAGAGTCGATAGTAAACACAGATAGGACAGGGGCAGTAGTTTTTTTAGGCTCATGCAACAAATTTAAAAGGAGTTCTCTGCTAAGATGCGGATTTTTGATAAACGGTTACATTAAAATTTCGCTAAAATACTGAATCCCGCTGCATAAGCAAGAAAAAAAGGATCATTAAATCAGGGAAAAACCATTGTGCGTGAAAGGAATCCTGCCCTCTATCATCCTCGATCTCCCATCCCATATAAAACCGCTGTCATCATCCAAGTCGCCTTGCTGAAATTCACTGCAACCCAGCTATCAGAACCGGGAATCTTCAGTCTTTACGATTCTTAACGATCTTAGGCGTATCCTGTTTCCCAAAACGACCAGGCCAGGAGAATCGTCTTTTTCTGTGTAGAGGCCAATATACGCGGATTATCGATCTGACGACAGATCCAGTTACGACTTTTCAACGCATTTATCAGAAATAAAGACAGATTACGCTCTTCCTTCCATGGCCCCCGTGAAAAGACGGTCTCCCCATTCAGTTAAAAAGAAATGTCCGGTAATTTGCGCATGGCAGACGCCGTACCTGGCCATAAAAAAGCCAGGTTTCAGTAGAAAAAATTGCCAGGAAACAGCCGATGGACCGACGCTTATTTCTTACCTGTCCAATAGGGCAAAGTGTCTTCCCAGTATGTAGGAAACATATACAATTGCTGCCGCCAGTACGCCAAGTAAACCCAGCCATAGTCTCCAATATCTTTTGCTCCTCCTATCCATGGAAAAATTTTTATAAAAGCCCGCCTGCGATTGGATAGCCTGTTCACTCCCTGCACTGGTCATTCGAATTCACAAACCAACCATCCCATATCATAGAAGCAACTATGACCCGGCAGGAACTGATTCGCTATTGTCTATACCGCAAGACGGGCCTTGTTACGAGGCGGGTTCAGGCTTTTATATGTTTTCCTGTCAGCCCGCACATGATTGAATTTTCGTATCATCCTGCATACGTCAAGGCTTCATCATTGCGCTTTGTCCTCACGAATCGCACAATCCTTGCCGATAGAATAGCAGAACTCCATAATGCCCAGGGTCAGCGCTGCAAGCGCCGTGACAGGTGAAAGCCACGGAATACTGCCCCCGCGGACCTGCAGGAGCTCCTGTTCCGACAGGCATGACAACCCGTTGCCATGACCCATCATTTCTTTGAGACAAACATTTGTTTTCATAGGTTTTTATTCTTTGTTGGAAAAATAACCGACCCAGAAGCCGACGGCCCCGATCGGGCTAATTGCCTGTATCAGGGTGCCGATCAGGCTTGTTCGTACGGAGGGAAATTCTCCCCCGGTTGTTTCCAGCATTTCCTGTTCCGTGATGGCCCTGAGTCCATACTGCTGTAAATCCAGATTTTTCATAAACAAAGTTTTTAAAATGTCTCCCCTACTTGTTTGCGGTCTGCATGGGTTTCGGAGTAATGGTCCCATTGCGCCTGGCCAGAAACGCAGAACAAATTTGCTACAGGACGGGCGGGAAAAAGAATTTTCGCGCTTAAACAATTTTAGTTTTACTTTAAATTTTTAGGAGTTGCGTTGGACCCTGCTTTTCCTGGTGCTCCCGCCTTCCCACAACACAAGTACTTACGTGGATATGTAACCGATATCTGGAGGTTATTTAGATGCTCTGCCGGTATAGTTCAGGTTCCAGGATCATAAAGCCGTAGGGGTTGATGACCAGGTGTTCCTGATCGTTTCCTACCACGTGGCTGTTACCAGCCCAATGGTCATATAATGATGCAGGTGTCCTGCCATGTTCTTTAAACGCATGCCATGTGAGAAAAGCTTCCCGGGGGCTGAAATTAAAGAGACAATATAGTTTTTGCTCATCCGCAGAACGCAGGAAGCCGGCTACATGTATGTTGTGGGATGTCAGCCAGACCAGGTTTTTATAATCGGCCACGACCGGCAGTTCCTGCCTTAAAGCGACGAGTTTGGCCGTTCCGGAAAAAACGACCTCCTCAATACTACCTGGTATGTTTATCCGCTCATTGCGATTCCAATCCATAAGAGGGCGGTGCATCCAGCGGTTGTCGTAGCTTTTCCCGGGATCGTCCAGATAGCTGTAATCATTGGTATAACCCAATTCATCCCCATAAAAAAGCATTGGCGTGCCCCCCACAA
>DATJYH010000352.1:0-3475 GCA_035499675.1 Puia sp. | reverse complement strand
ACGCCCAGCGTGGCGCATTTGCAAACCGGCGAGCTCAAAAAAAGATGGAAAAATTATCCAAAAAAAATGATCGGCAAAAAATTACAAAATAGTATTGAAGAGGCGGGGCGGCTCCCACCACAGAGCAGGCCCTCGCCTCTTCTTTACGGCGAACAAAACAAAGAACTATCTTTAAAAAACCTGCATGGATAGTCTTCATTATGTTTTACGTGCCCTTTGTATAGTTATTATCCGGATTTATTCAATCACCTGTATAGTTTTAGCCGGACGAGTCACAATATGTCAATTACGGACAACCACTGTTCTAAAATCGAACATCCCGGGAACTATTGATCCAATAAGTAGATGATCATCAAGCCCCTTGTATTTTGGCATTTTTTTGGCCTTCAAAAAATATTCCTTTTGCCGTCAATGAAACAGTTGTCTGGCAATAGAATTATTCTAAGGTTGCCCGGAGAAATAATTGCCGTAGTAAGAGTTGTACGTTGATCCATGTCTGCGGCCTGAGCAACCGATCATCTTACAATAAAAACAAGTTACTATGCGCGTCAAGCCTGTGGCACTGGCCGTGCCTGCATTTCGCATCGAAAACATAGCCCCCATCCTGTACGTCAAAGACATGACCTCCAGTCTCAGTTTCTATGTTGAAAAACTTGGTTTCAGGAATGCCGATTGGGGAGATGAACATTTCACCAGCGTTCACCGCGACCATTGTGGAATGTACCTGTGCCGGGGTGGGCAGGGAAACCCCGGAATGTGGATCTGGGTGGGGTTTGCCGGCGATATCTTCGCTTTATATGAGCAACTTAAGACGGTAGGCGTAACCGTTAGACAGTCGCCGGTCAACTATTCCTGGGCGATGGAAATGCATGTGGAAGACCCGGACGGGCATATACTTCGGTTTGGCACGGAGCCCGACGAGACAAGGCCGTTCCTTGACAGAAAATCATAAATTCGTGGCGATTCCCGGATTCAGGGCCGGGCGAAAAAAGCATGACAAAGCCTACCGACCGCGAAACATTTGAGGGTGAAATCGCCACCTATTGGTTTGATGAGGGCATCCTCGTTTCGCTTTCCAACAACATTCGGCGGACCGTCGCGAACATCAGTTCAAACGTTGCACTGGTAAAGCAGATCACGCACCAGCAGCGGGTCCCCCTGCTGATCTACCTGAAGAACTCGCCCATGCCCGATAAGGAAACGAGGAAGTTCTCAACGGAAAAAGTACCAGAGATCTATAAAGCCATGGCGATGGTTTCAAAACCGGGGCTGGCCAATTTCATCATGACCTTGTTATTCAAACTAAACCCGCCGCCCATTCCCATGAAAAATTTTACCGACGACCGCGAGGCAAAGGAGTGGCTTAAACAGTTTCTATAGGGAAGGTCCTGATCACCACAAAATCACTAAAAGAATCCGGCAGGTTGCCAACCCGGTACCGGGGATTTTCGGGACTGGCTGGCTTCTCCAAATGGGTGTTTATTTCAACATATAACAGGTGGGTAGGACCCCATCTTCCTTACCCGAACTTAATACCCTGAGAGTAACCCCTGTCTTTTAAACTTTTGAGTATATATACATAATGAGACATAAAAAAAGGCGACCTCATCAGTCACCTTTTCCATTAATGTCGGGTAGACAAGATTCGAACTTGCGACCCCTTGCACCCCATACAAGTGCGCTACCGGGCTGCGCCACTACCCGAACATGTTGATTTCCCGACTGAACGGAAGAATGCCTTCCCGCTCTTCAAGGGCTGCAAATCTACACTAAAATTATTTACCAGGAAAATGATGTTCTTCTTTGTTCCGGGTAACGTAGAATTTAGATTATTTAATTCGGCCAGAAAGAAGGTTTGATATTAGTGCCTCCATGGATTCGGCAGTCCGCGCACCCAATAAATACCACAAGGTATCCAGGCGCGCCCGTGGGGGTTCCATATAATACATAGCGCCTGGACCCGGCGGGAACATCAAAATACTGTACCATCTGGTCATAGCTGTAAAGTTGCAGTGTGCATTCAAGGCCGCTTACAAGTTCTGCGTAGTACGGAACATAGCCCCATGGCTGTGTCACCTGGGGGGCCAAAATGAAAATTCGATAGTTAGCAACCGTTGACGCCCCAATATAACCCATCACTGGCTCCTGTGGATTGGTTATACAATGAATATTACCGGTGAGCTGAGAAGGCTGCGGATCAAACAGTCCACCCATTTGTTCCGTATTCAGCTTGAGATTCTGCCAGTAATTATAGGCATCGGAAGTAATGGCATATTGCCTGACCAGGATGCTGTATTCCATAGAAAGCTTTTCGGAACCCATGGGAATACTGGTCAGCAGCAGATTATTTATGATATCACTGGAAAGATTCGAAGAGGTCGCGACATGAATATCAGTAGAATTGAGCGAAGTCCAGCAATTATATATCTGGGTTTGGTCAGTTCTGGACACAATCTCATCGTTTACCCAGTCATAATCACATCGTACACCGGATTGGTATTGCCAGGTCTCGGTATAGTCCCATTTATAATACCAGGTGCTGTTGAGCGGATCGTGCGTACTTACATAAATGCTCACGCCGGCGCTGTCGTTTCGCCAGCTAATGCTGTCAATAGGGGGAGCCTGGCGGACAGGAATGGTGTCTGACTGGTATTTCTCGCCGTTGGCTGTCATGATCCGGAGTCTATATTTTTCCGCACTGTTAAGCCCGAGTTGCGGCGATACGTATACGCCATTACCCTGCTCATACAGCGTATGGGTTACGGAATCATCCCCGATAACGGTCACCAGCGCATGCAGCTCGGGAATCGTACTGGTGCTGTCAAGATTGCGTGTACGGCTCAGCGTAATGACTGTTGAATCCGGTCCCGCATTCAAATAACCGTCTACCACCAGGTAGGCGGGCGGACTTTGAATAGCCGGGGGATTATAAGGATCCCGGCAACTGCTGTACACAAATATCCCGATGATCACTAAACATAGCAACCCATAAGTATTCAATGTAGCCGTATCCTTGTTAAACATACTTTCCTTTGGATCATCTTGCTGCAGCATTGTGCGCAAATATTATTTCACTACATCAAACAACAACTGGCCGCTTCCTGCCTTGCCATTGTTGCTGACACCCTGGATAAAAAGAAGATATCTGCCCTGTCTGTCGGAGGTATAGAAGCTGATCTGCTTTTTCCCGTTTGCCCCCGGCCGAACATCTGGCAACCAGTACAAAAGGTCTCTGAAATCCGGGACGCGGCTGGCCGTCTGCCCGGGTGTATCATAAACTGGTGCGTAAAATTCCCTTTGCAACTGAAGTCCTTCGTACTCCAGCACAAGCGCGTTGGGATCCAACTGATAACCGTCGAGATCACCGCGGTACGTGCTGTAGCTTACGATGCCGCTGGCTTCCAATGCCCCGAGAAAATAGTGACGGGTCACCACTTCAATTTTCTTTATTTTGAGCGGATCCTCCTGGATCATT
>DATJYH010000351.1:0-5000 GCA_035499675.1 Puia sp. | reverse complement strand
CGTTCACCACTTCTTCTACCTGCTCCGTACGCTGCTGGTAGCGATAACAGATCTTCATGGCGTAACCCTTAAGCAGTTGATACAACTCCTTCTGGCTGCCGCGGTCATTATTCCGACAGCCCGCTATTACAGCACTGATTTGCTTGTTCCCTGTGATCAAATGTTTTAAGGTCTGTTTTAAGCGATATGAGCGATACTGCGAAAACTACCTCACATCCATTACAATTACGCAAATAAATTGTTAACGGTTGCCTCTGAAAAAGGCTGGTTTTAACTGGGGGGTTATACGACAACTAACTCATGATCATAGAGTTCCATTGCTTAAGAGAGAAATTTCTGCATTCACGTAACACTGTACCTGGATATGATCATCAGCGGCAAGCAGCCCAATCAGCCGGATGTCTTTTGCCCTGCCGGCCGTAAAAAAATTGCTGGTCAATTTGCGGTTCAGTTGTTCATTGATGCCGGCCAGGTTGCTTTTGACCATGGCCGCAATATCAAGATAGGATTTTCCTTCCAGCGTTTTTTTGATCTTGTTCCTAAAAACACTTTTGGCCAGTTTCAGCGCGAGATCTTCATTTTCCAGGGAATATGTCAGATCAGGAACGGTCAAAGCCTGTTTGGCAGTGTCCAGCACCGGTGTACCCCGCAGATAGATGCTCCCTTTGTTGCTCCCGGCAAAATCCACGCGTACCTCTACGGCATGATGCCCGATTCCCTTCAATTCTACATTTTTTATCACAATGTTTCTACCCTTTACCTCAAAGACTTTATTATAAAGGGTATCCCTGAGCAGTTTTGACAGGAATGCATAATCGTAGTTCGCATCCAGGTAAAGGGAGACTCCATTCCTGTTTTCCGTTTGCGTAAGCGGGGGCAGCGCAGGAGGATCAACCTGGTGGTTGATACTGTCTGAACTAAGCTCGGGTTTGCAGGAGACGCCTGCGGATATGCTAAAGGTATCTTTGATGTAGTTGAGCTGACCAAGCCGGATGGCAGTGGGATGGAGGACCACATAACCATACTTACCCATATTTGTTTTCCCGTAACAGAGCCCGGCGGCCTGCCGCTCCATGCCGGAAAAACTCAAACCGGCCACCGTTTCGTCGAGCGCTTTACAAAAACTGAGCACCGATGATTTTACGCTGTCCATGATCAGTTGCGTAACGTCGCTGGAGAAAAGTGACACCTGGCACTTGTCCAGGGCCTGCACCTGGGTCATCTGGGATGTACTCCTGATCTTGTACTGAGGCAAAAAATAAAGCTGGGAACCCACTGCAATAACGATCCGGCGCATGGGCTCTTTTCCAAACCCACAGCTTCCGGAAATCCAGGGTGTAACGGGTTTGTCGAGCGAGCAAAGACAGCGACTGCCCGCCACCTGGTAGTTGCCTGTGAATTGCACGGCAATTTTGTTGTTGACACAGGCAAAGCTCAGGGCAGAACGGTCAAACCGGTATTTATAACGGAAATCGCAGGTCGGTTGTACATAATTGGGCCAGGCGTCTGAGGTAAATTCCCTGGGTACGATCGATTCAATTTTCGCCAGAACCGGTGGAGCATAGATCCTCACGGGTATATCTATTTCCGAAACAGGAAGGGCTGGCAGCGTGTCTGCCTGCGCGTGCCGGGCTGAAGCCGTTTTCCGGGTGGTATGACAGGACGCAAAAAAAATAACGAGGGAGAGCAGGAACAGGTAGCCAGTTTGTTTCATAATAAAAGGTACATGCTTATTTACAAAACGAATTTAATGAAGCGCCCGTACGTGCCCCCGGTTTATTTTTTCATGCGCTTAAGCGCTTCTTTTTTGCTCAGGGCGGCCAGTGGCTGTTCCCGCACAAACCGGGCTACCCAGCCAGGGTTGGTCTTTGAATACTCACGCAATGTCCAGCCAATGGCTTTTTGAACAAAAAATGCTTTGGATCCCGCCAGGCGCCGGACATAGGCCGATAGCAATTCAATATCCGTTTGTTTCTTGTATTTGTTCTGGAACAGCAGGCTGCTGCGTTGCAACCACACATCATCCGACCGGTTCCAGGCGCCCGTCACTTTTTTTATTTTTTCCGGGAACATGGTAAAATAAGGACCGGTTAATGCTGCGGCGATATAATCAACCGTATCCCACCAGCTCTTATGAATGATCATCCATTCAAACAGGCGAATGAAATCCTCCTCCCACTGTTTCCGGAAACTCATGACCAGTTCGATGGCAAAATATTGACACTCGCGTTCAGGGAGTGACCAGAGCTCCCGGCAAATGGGCGACAGCTGCCTGAGTGCCGGGAGAGATTGCTTCATATAAGTTTTACAGAGCTGACGACGCAGGGGCATGGGCACGCCGAAAAAATCAAACTGGTCCCGCATATAGGCCCTGGCAGCTGCGGCTTTTTTTTCATCGGCCGCTTCAAGGAATTGGCGATAGATGGGTTCAATATAGGCATGCATACCAGTCAAAGTAAATAAAAAAGGCGGAACACGATGGTTCCGCCGACATAAGCAGTAAAATAAAACGAATGAATCAACTATCTGTTTAATGCGTTAAAAGCCTGGGTGGTTCCATTGCTGATCACCTGTATGGCCAGGAAGTTGCTGCCGGAAGCATTGGCGGGCAGTTTCACCTGGTATTGATTCTGACCGGTCAGTGAAGTGCTGTAGAGGAGACGACCATCCATCGTATAAACTTTCACCAATGTGGTTTCCGTAGAAGGGACCTTAACATTGAAGGTAAGGTTCACGATCGGGTTGGGGAAGATGCTGATCTGGCCGTTATTGCCGGAAGCTTTGGTTATTTGCACAACCTTCGAATAGGAAAATGTTCCGTCGACATTCACTAACTGAAGACGATAATAATTAGCGCCGGCCAGGGGACTGGCATCGGTAAACTGATAATCGGTATGGATAGAACTGTATCCCTTTGATTGAACGGTAGCGATGCTTTCCCAGGTTTCACCTTTGGCGCTTCGTTGTACCGCGAAATGTGAAAAGCTGCTTTCCTGTGCGGTAGTCCAGCTAAGTTCAACGCTGTTATTCGAACCCGGGGCAGCGGTGAAATCCGATAGCGAAACGGGCAGCGCGGTACAGGTGTTGATGCCTGAATTGTTCAGGGCAGCACAACCAAATAATTTCGGCGCACTGCTGTTGGGATACGACGTGTACGTGCTGGCGGTATTGGTTGCGTAATAGTTGTAGGCGCTCCAGTTGTAGTAATAATTTTTGCTGTTCTGGAGAGAAATCGAACCGGTGCCGTAGATGTTCAGGGTTCCGCCATTCGAATAAAAATAAGCCGTGCTGGAGGCAGTACCGTCACCCAGTACAAACTGGCTGTAGGATTTGATATAGGTAGATGAATTGGAATAGTAGTAGGCATTTCCGTTAAACGTAAGCGTGGTGGGCGTGGCGACGGCTCCCATGGTGGTAACGCCAGAACCGGCATTGTAGAAATAAGTATTGTTGTTAAATGTCAGGGATGAGTTGCTGATTGAGAAAGCCGTATTGGTGTAAATGCTGCCCTGCACGGTACTGCTGGTCCCATTGACTACTACGGTGGCGTTGTTGATGGCCGTGGTGCCGGAGTTTGAGAACAGCTGCACGCTGTTGATGTTGACCGTATTCCCGTTAAAGGTACAGGGCTGACAGGTCAGTTTGCTGTTGATGTTGATGGTGCCGTTGTTGAACGTACAGTTGTTACATGTAAATGCTGCGTTGATATTGAGTGTTACACCTGCTGAGATATTGTAGGTACAACCATTTGTACAGGCCGGAGTGCTGCTCCAGGTGGTATTGGCAGTGATGGAAGAGGATTGTCCGAAACAAATGTGGCTAAGGGTCAGGAGTACAAGGGTAACTGAGTAATAAATCTTTTTCACGGTTTCTGATTTTTTATTGGTTGCCGCAGGAGAGACCAATCCGATGCCATATTAGTTGGCCTTGAAAATCAGATTATTATGGAGGCATTGCAACCCTCTATTTTCCCGGGATGGGAAATTTATCCAATAAAGGAATAATCGAATCGCGAAAGTCAACCCCTGTATGAAGCGGAGTTGGACGCAACGTTGATCCGCCGGTTTACACAAACAATATTAAATTTGAACAGCAGGCATCATAACGGTGAAGCCTGACCATCCCGGATCAGCATGAAATTCAATATTGAAACGATATTAAAGGTGGCGGGTGTGATTATTGCAGCCCTTACATTTTTTTTTGGCCTTCAGCAATACTCCGTCAACAACGAACGGGAGTTCAGGAAGAACTATTACACCCTGCAGTCTACCGTTTTTAATGAACTGTTGAACGATCTCGGCGGGATGTCGGCCTCGATGGAAGACTCATCCACCATTGCGGAGTTTGCCACATCATTCAAGGATTTTAAAAAACTTTATTACGGGGAACTCAACCTGTATCAGAATGATGATATTGCAAAATCGGCCGACAGCCTCTTTAATAAAATTGAAACACTTGTACAGAACAATGACCTGAGCCTTATCAAGGACACAGGGTCCATCAGGAACCAGGTTAACTCCATCCAGGAAGATATTGCAAGACTGGCCCAAAAATGCAACAGGGCTCTTCAGCAAACCTACGAGGTACACCTCGACAAATTCTGACGCATGTCTTACTTAAATATAATGCACCCATTTTCGGTCGCGGTACTGTTGCTTGTAAGCATTGAACCACTTACACACGGGGTATAAAATAGCAACGATACATATCCAGACCAGGTACATCCCCGGCAGCCCCAGCCCGCCACCCTTTTCAGGACGACCCATGCCAAAACCGGCGAACTGTAGCTGTTGCCAGGAAAATCCCTGGAAAAGAAAGACAGCGATGGCCGCAAAATGGATCACAAACCAATGCAGGCTCCAATAAAACAGCGGGGCCTTGCCATAGGTGGATATGATTGCGGTGAGCCTGTTTTCAATCCCATCTATAAAAGATAGTACCAGCACGGATATTCCCAGTGTCATGAGTATAAACAGCAGGGAGGGTGGATACTTGGTAGT
>DATJYH010000350.1:0-4957 GCA_035499675.1 Puia sp. | reverse complement strand
GGTTGATCATAAAGGGCAACAGGGCGCGGGAAACATATAACAGCCCTTTTACATTTGTATCGATCATCGTATCCCAGTCGTCCATGGAAGCGTCTTCAAAAAAATCCCGGCCCAATGCCAGTCCGGCGTTGTTGATCAGCACATCCACATTTTTCCAGGCATCCGGCATGTTTTGTATGGAATCGAAAACTGCTTTTTTATCCTGTACATCCAACGTGAGCGAACATACCTTGACTGCATATTTTTTTACCAGTTCCTTCTCCAGTGCTTGCAGTCGTTCCTTTCTTCTTCCCGTAATGACCACATCATATCCATTGGCCGCAAATTTTTCCGCGGCAGCTTTCCCAAAGCCGGAAGTAGCTCCTGTTATAAAAACGATCTTGTTCACTTGCTGAGTAAGTTTTGCTGTTTGCAAGCTATTGCAAACTAAAGAGAGAAAAAAATATCACGGACGGTGTTTTGTTAACAGGATCACGGTACATGCGGTCCCCGTGATCCTCTGAATCCCGAAAAGTTTTCCAATATGCGGAGACTTTTTTCGGGCTCTTCCAGCATGCCCATATGTGCGGCGTTTTCGAAAATATGGATATGCGATAATGTTGGCATACAGCATTGTTGCAGGCTGTCGGTCAGGGGAACCGCCTTGTCCTGTTCCCCGATCACAAACAATACCGGCCCGCTGAATTGTTTAAGAACAGCCGTTCTGTCTGGTCTTTGGATCATGGCTTCATAGTATTGGATCAGCGCGGCAGGTTGAAAAGCGGAATATTTCTGTACCAGGCCTGCAACCTTTTGGGGATTTCGTTCCCTGAACAAGGAACCAAACAGGTTGGGAACCGACTGCTCGATAAATGGCGCGGGGCCATACTGGCGGATGAATTCGATGCTTTTTCTCCTGGTATTTTTCTTTTCCTCCGTATCCGCAAAGGCGGTGGAGTGAAACAGGCCCAGGCCGGATAACATTGCCGGGAATTTTTCCGCGAAAGCAAGACTTACATATCCTCCCATGCTGTGACCGATCATGATGCATCGCGTAATCCCTTCCGCTTCCACAATCATTTTCAGGCAACCGGCATAATCGTCGATAGATGATAGTTGGGGATTGAAAGGAGATCGTCCGCTGCCGGGGAGATCGGGCAGGATGACACAAAAGTTTTTTTTGAGAAGCGGGACCTGCTCCTCCCAAATGGATCCATCTTCCGCAAACCCGTGAAGGAGGAAGACCGGGGGACCATCTCCCTCAACGCGATAGTACAGCGGGGAGGATGCATATGATACTGTCTTATCCACGACCCAGTTTGCTTTTTATAAAATACACAAGACTGATGACGAGCACCAGGATGGTCGCCACCATGGCAATCATCGAAATAATATCTCCCTGTTTAGCATAAAATGTTACCACTGTGTTGGCGGGCACGGCCCGTTTAATGGTGGCGACGGTATTCCAGGGTTTTGCATCAAAGACCTCGCCAAGTGGATCTATAAAGCAGGAAATACCAGTATTGGCGCTCCTGGCAACCCAGCGCCGGGTTTCGATGGCCCTCAGTCTCGCGTAGTTTTCATGCTGTTTGTAGCCAGGCGTGTCTCCCCACCAGCCGTCGTTGGTAATCACCACGATCAGGTTGGCGCCACGCCGGATGTATCTTGCCATATATGCTCCATAGATGCTTTCATAACAAACCGCCGGGGCTATATCATAGGTGTGATTGTAGGTTTTGAGTACGGTCCTTTCTTCCTGCCTGGCATAACCACCGGTGGTGCCGCCAAATTTTTCAAACCAGCTTTCCATGAATTTCAGGAAGGAGGGAAGTGTTTCCACACCGGGTACCAGCTTGGATTTATGATAAGCCTGGAACTCGTCGCTGTCCAGCAACACCGCGCTGTTGTATTCCTCGGCGTACAGGCTGGTTCCCGGAATTTTTTGGGAATAAACTGTTTTGTTTTGCTCCGAAAAAAAACGGAACCCCTCCACCCCCGTCAGCAAATTCAGGTCGGGATGTTTTTTCAGAAAGTCCCAGACTGGCTGCATGAAATAGGCGTTTTTCATCGAGTCTTCATTGATAGCCACGGGAACTGCGGTTTCAGGCCAGATCAGCAGGGCTGTATTGCTGTCGATGGCCGATTCACTAAGCTGGATCAACTTGCGGAGCTGGGCTTCCTGTTTACCCGCAACAAATTTTTCATCCCAGGGGTCTATGTTGGGCTGCACGATCACGATATTGGGGGCGCCTGGTTCGGGATGGAATCGGTTTGCCGGCCGTTGCCGGACGAGCAGGAGATAGGACAATGCGGCAGGTAACAGGCAAGCACATACGCACCAAAACAGGGTGCGTTTATTAAAAATGGCCGGCCGGACCCGGTTTCTCAGCAATTGGAAGATGAGCAGGTTGACCAGCCATACCCAGAGCGTTCCGCCGCTGGTGCCGGTATATTCATACCATTGCACCCAATTGGGATGTGTGGCGAATACATTCCCCATGGTCAGCCAGGGCCAGCTTAGTTCCCAGGTGAGATGAATGTATTCGAAGCTGAGCCAGTACACCACCAGGGCAAGCCATCCCATGCCCGGCCCCATTCTTTTTTTTACGTTGTAGAACCCCATCCAGGGGATGCACATCAATAAAGAATTGGCGAGGATGGCGGCAATGCCACCGGGCACCGTGGAATTGAGCATCCACCAGGTGCTGGTCGCGTTCCAGATAAACAGGGTTAAGTAGGTCCACCCGAAAAAACGCGCCCGGCTGATCCCAGTGTCTTCGATCCACAATAGAGGGATCCAGGCAACAAATGCCAGGAAGGTAAATGGTGATACAGGCCAGGACGCAAAAAGGAGTACTCCCGAAAGAAGGGATAAAAAAAACGGGTGGATTTTTTTCAAGCGTCAATCATTTGCATAAAAATAAAATGAAAATCACAAATGGTTACATTGTATTATCGTGGCCATCCGTATACCGTTCGCTTCACCGTCATGGGCAGTTGAAAATGCCGGTGAACCGGCAATCATAGTAGCAGGAAATCCCGCGGCAGTATGCCCGTTGTTCAGCGACTATAGTTGGGTGCTTCGCGGGTGATTTCAATATCGTGGGCATGACTTTCTTTCATGCCGGCATTGGTGATCTTGATAAACTGTGCGTTTTGAAGTGCGGCGATGTCCTTGGCTCCGCAATAACCCATGCCGGCTCTCAGACCTCCCACGTATTGCAGTACCACTTCGTTCAGGTTTCCCTTAAAGGCCACGCGTCCTTCAATACCTTCCGGCACCAGTTTCTTTAGCCCGTCTTCTACGTCCTGGAAATAGCGGTCGCCGCTTCCCTGCGCCATGGCGCCAATGGAACCCATGCCCCGGTATTGTTTGAACTTGCGGCCTTCATAGATTATGGTGTCGCCGGGGCTTTCTTCCACCCCTGCAAACACGCTTCCCATCATCACCGTGCTGGCGCCTGCTGCCAGGGCCTTGACCATGTCGCCGGTATAACGGATACCCCCATCCGCAATTAAAGGGATGCCCCTGGGCTTCAGCGCGGCCGCGGTTTCCATGACGGCCGTAATTTGCGGAACACCTGTGCCGGTAACGATGCGGGTGGTGCAGATGGACCCGGGTCCGATACCAACTTTAACGGCATCCGCACCTGCTTCGGCCAGCGCCAGTGCCCCGGCAGCGGTTCCTACATTGCCCACAATAACCGGCAGGGTCCTGAAACTTTTTTTCAATTGCTTCAGCGCATCGATCACGCCCTTGCTATGACCGTGTGCACTATCGAGGCATACGATGTCGACGCCAATTTGCTGTAATGCAGAAGCCCGGTTTGCCAGGTCCTTTGTAATGCCGAGCGCGGCACCCACGAGCAGGCGGCCATAGCCGTCTTTGACCGCGTTGGGATAGCTGGTCAGCTGCAGGATATCGCGATAGGTGATCAGGCCAATCAGTTTTCCTGATTTGCTGACGACGGGCAATTTCTCGATCTTATGTTTCTGTAATATTTTTTCCGCCTTTTTAAGATCCGTCCCTTCGGGTGCAACGATGAGGTTCTCCCGCGTCATCACATCTTTTACTTTTTTCCGGTAGTCGTCTTCAAAACGGAGGTCGCGGTTGGTAAGTATGCCCACGAGTTTCTGATCCTTGTCCACGATGGGGATACCACCGATCTTATTTTCCTTCATCAGCCGCAACGCATCCGCGATGGTCGCTTCTGCATGCAGGGTAACAGGGTCGATGATCAGGCCGCTCTCGCTTCGTTTCACCTTGCGGACCTGTTCCACCTGCTGTTCAATGCTCATGTTTTTGTGAAGGATACCCATACCGCCTTCGCGAGCCAGGGCAATGGCCAGTGTCGCCTCGGTTACTGTGTCCATGGCGGCCGAAAGCATGGGGATGTTTAAAGTAATGTCGCGGGTAAGTTTTGCCCGGATATCTGTTTCGCGGGGCAATACCTGCGAAAATGCAGGCAGCAGCAATACATCATCAAATGTCAGTCCTTCGCCGAAGAATTTTGGGGGGTGATTTGCTTTTCCTGTGGGGGTATTTATTCTTGCCATGTGCAAAGATAGTGCAGTGGCCAAATTCGCTCCAAATGATTTTATATCCGCCTGCCTCCCTGCAGGTTGACGCGTATAGCCGCAGAAAGCAGGGCTGTTTTCAAATTGCATGCGCGGTAGTCATCTGGAAAAACGATCCGGGAAACTTACCCGGCAACCCTGTTATTTTTCGCTGTCAACCGGGCTCCCGGCCGGAAATGTTATCGCTATTTTTTGAGAACTTGTTCTTCTATTTCTAACTTCTATAAACTGACAATTATGAAACAACACAAACAGTTTCTTTCAGGCATTTTATTGCTTGCACTGGTTGCAGCCTGTAAGAAAGGCGACACGGGTCCGGCAGGACCAGCAGGTTCTTCGGGTCAACAGGGACCGGCCGGGCCACAGGGTATGGCGGGGAATGCAAACGTGACGGTTTACA
>DATJYH010000349.1:0-12811 GCA_035499675.1 Puia sp. | reverse complement strand
TGCTGTTTGTGATTTGTTTTCGCTTTTACACCACCAACATCACCCCTGTTTTGCGCTCAATCGATGGGCTTCCCGTCAAAGTGGTGCACTCGTACAGTTTTACGTGGGCGTTTTTTGAATTATTTAGCCAGATCAATATGGAAGGATGCATCGCCGCTTCCATCAAGCTCGGTAAAATGTGGTACATCAAACAGCAGGAACTAAATCTTCTCAAAAACGAAAAAAAGAAAATCGAACCTGCCTTGCAGAACGGCGAGATGAAACCGGTTTTTTTGCTGAATGCACTGGATAAAGTGGAAAGGCTGTCATTGAAAAAGCCATCCATGATCCCGGCGATGATCCGAAAGATCAAACACCTGTTGCTCTATGTGATTTATGAAAATAACCAATCGAAAATAAGCCTGGACAAGGAGATCAATATTCTGAGAGAATATGTGGAACTTGAAAAGGAGGGGAGCGATGGCGAACTCTGCGTGGAGATGAAAATAAAAGGCGATATGTCCGGTGAAAAAATAGCACCATTTATCATCCTGTCGCTGGTGGAAAACAGTTTTCACCAATCCGCCCTGTTTGAGTTGCCCAAAAAGTCAGTCTGCATCGATATCCGGCTGGACGAAGGTATCCTGTTTGTGACGGTTGCCTGGAGTAAGCCGGTGGATACTTCCACGCTGGGCAATGGCGCCAACTCCTTCCTTCGCAATATCGGGAAGCGCCTGGATCTCCTGTATCCGCAGAGTCATGAGCTGAAGGCTCTCATCAAAACAGACCAGTTTATCATCCAATGTAACATCGAACTGCATCATGCAGTCAACTAACAGATTTGTACTGATCCATTTTGCAGGGGCCTGGCCGGCAGCCGTTTTATTTACTATCTTCATTTGATAAGCCAGCACAATGGAAACAACTCCCGGTTCTCCCCGGTTGTCGCGCAGCCTGGGCCCCCTGATGCTATGGGGTCTTGGTGTGGGCTACGTTATTTCAGGAATGTATTTTGGATGGAACCTCGGCTTGCCGGAGGGAGGGACGCTCGGGTTGGCCATTGCTACCCTTTTCATTATTATTCTCTACATATGTTTTACTTTTTCTTATACCGAGTTGGCCTGTGCCATGCCAAAGGCGGGTGGTGTATTTGACTATGCCGTCAGGGGACTGGGTGAAAAGATCGGGTTTATTGCGGGCATGGCCCAGATCATAGAATTTGTTTTTGCTCCACCGGCCATTGCGGCTGCCATTGGCGCTTATTTTCACCTCTTTTTTCCGCAACTGCCTGTTACGGGCATCGCCATAACAGCCTACCTTTTGTTTACGGCGCTCAACATATACGGCGTCAAGGCGGCCGCAAGGTTTGAATTGCTGGTTACCTTACTCGCGGTTGGGGAACTGCTGATCTTTGCAGGCATTGCGCTCCCGCATTTCAACAGCCAAAACATCAGCCGGGATGCCTTCCCGCATGGCTGGAAAGGCGTGTGGGCTTCGGTGCCTTTCGCGCTCTGGTTTTTTCTTGGCCTGGAAGGCGTGGCCAATGTGGCGGAAGAAACGGTAAACCCGCAGCGCAACGTACTGATCGGTTTCGGAACCGCCCTGCTCACGCTGATCCTGTTGTGTATCCTGACTTTTTTGTCCGCGACCGGCGTTGCCGGCTGGTCCGCCATCGTATATCCATCACCGGGAGCAGATCCGTCGGATTCCCCGTTGCCGCTGGCGCTTTCGAAGATTACGGGCTCCAACGGATGGTTGTATCATTCGCTCATCGGCATCGGGCTGATGGGGCTGGTAGCATCTTTTCACGGCATCATCCTGGCTGCCGGGCGTGCAACCTTTGAGTTTGGGAGGGTGAATTATATTCCCTCATTCTTTGGGAAAGTTCATCGCCACTTCCAAACTCCGGCCAACGCACTGCTGTTGAATATGATGGCCGGGATCGCCGCACTGCTGACCGGGAGCACCGCGGACATCATCACCATTAGTTGTTTTGGCGCGCTCACACTGTACATTCTATCCATGATCACGCTCCTGGTGCTGCGGCGCAAAGAGCCGGGGATGATGCGGCCCTTCCGGGTGCCATTGTATCCGTATTTCCCGGTGCTGGCATTGGTCATTTCAATCGTGTCGCTGATTGCCATGATCACACTTAACATTAAATTATCACTGGCCTATCTGGCAATTCTTTGCCTTGCCTATATTTGGTTTCATTTTTTCGTAAAAAGAACGGCTCATGGAGAACAAGCAGTCAATCAGTGACATCCTTCAGCTCATGACCCAGCAGGATACTGAAAAAGTAAAACTGGCCATTACAGACATCGATGGTGTGTTGCGCGGAAAAGTGGTCAGTTTTGAGAAATTCCGCGCTGTTGCGGAAAAAGGATTTGGTTTTTGCGATGTGGTGTTTGGCTGGGATGCAGCGGATCTTGCTTACGACAACGCCCGGGTAACGGGCTGGCATACCGGGTACCCCGACGCACAGGCGGTAGTCGATATCGGGACTTTCCGTCAGGTGCCCTGGGAAAATGACCTTCCTTTTTTCCTGGCCGATTTCAGCGATGCGGCTGGTCATGACCTGGCCGTATGCCCGCGCAGGCTGCTGAAAAGGATGGCAGCACAGGCCCGGGAAGCAGGATACCTCCCTTTTTTTTCACAGGAGTTTGAATGGTTCAATTTCCGTAACAATTCGGATGAGCTATACCGTGAGGGGTTTGCCAGGTTGCAGCCCATGACCCATGGCATGTTCGGGTATTCCGTCCTGCGGGCTTCACAACAGGGCGCTTTTTTCCACGACCTGTTCGACCTGCTTAAAAAATTCAACATACCACTGGAGGGCATTCATACGGAAACAGGACCCGGTGTGTACGAAGCCGCCATCCTGTACGCGGAGCTGCCCGAGGCTGCAGACCGGGCCGTTCTTTTTAAGAGCGGGGTGAAGGAGATCGCACACCGCCACGGTCTCATTGCCAGCTTTATGGCTAAATTCAACGAGCAACTTCCGGGTTGCAGCGGTCATGTTCACCAAAGCCTGTGGTCTGCCGATAAGGAGCGCAATTTGTTTTATGATCGGGAAAATAAACATGGAATGAGCAGCATCATGGAACACTACATAGCCGGACAACTTTTTTGCCTGCCCCATCTATTACCGATGTATGCGCCAACCGTGAACAGCTACAAGCGCCTGGTGGAAGGAGCCTGGGCACCAACTACACTGACCTGGGGGATTGACAACCGGACCACGGCCCTCAGGGCATTGCCCGGAAGTTCAACGTCTACGCGGCTTGAAACGAGGGTGGTTGGTTCTGATGCCAATCCCTATCTGGCCATGGCCGGCTGTCTGGCTTCCGGTTTGTATGGCATCCGGCATCAGCTGCCCCTCACTACCGCCCCGACTACCGGTAGTGGTTATGCGGATAAAAAGAACGGAACCCTCCCCAGGAATTTATGGGAGTCCACGCAGGCCATGAAGGCATCCGCGGTGGCGAGGGAATTGTTTGGGGATGCTTTCGTGGATCATTTTACCGGTACCCGGGAATGGGAGTGGAAGCAGTTTGAAAAGGCCGTTACCAGTTGGGAATTGAAACGTTACCTGGAAATCATCTGAAGCTTTGCAACCATGACAGATTTTAATGTTGTACGACAATATAATTTTCCCACCGTTGTCCGCTTTGGGGCCGGCGCCATCCGGGAACTTCCGGATTACCTGCTTGCGAACGGCCTGTCCAAACCGTTGATGGTAACGGACCCGCTGGTGGCCGGACTTGATTTTTTCAACAACATCCGGAAAGAGCTGGAGCGGAAATCCATTGCGGTACAGGTATTTCATGACATTCACAAAAATCCTGTGAAATCCGATGTGTTGAGAGGAGGAGAAGTATTTGCGGAAACCGGCAGGGATTCCATCATCGGCATTGGGGGTGGGGCGGCCATGGATGTGGCCCGGGCCATCGTATTACGTATCCACCATCGCAGGGATTTGTTCGACTACGACGACCTGACGGGAGGGGACAAATATATTACCGGCGAAGTGCCACATTTTATTACAGTGCCTACTACCAGCGGCACGGGCAGCGAAGTGGGACGCAGCGCCATCATTTCGGAGGATGATACCCATCGCAAAAGGATACTTTTTTCTCCCAAACTACTGGCACGGATCGTTTTTGCCGATCCCCTGCTCACCATGCAATTGCCGCCCTTTGTAACGGCGGCGACGGGCATGGACGCGCTGACGCATAATATGGAAGCCTATATTGCCAAAGGTTTTCATCCTCTTTGCGAGGGCATCGCCCTGGAGGGCATGGCACTGATCAGCCAATCGATCGTGGAAGCGGTGCATGCGCCCACGCTGGAATCCCGGGGTAAGATGATGATCGCCTCGCTGATGGGCGCGGTGGCATTTCAGAAAGGGCTCGGGGTGGTACATTCCCTGGCGCATCCGCTGTCGTCGCTGCTTGATACGCACCATGGCCTGGCCAATGCGGTAAATTTGCCCTATGGCATGCGGTTCAATATGCCGGGCCTGGACAAGAGCTTTGCCAAAATGGCCGCGGCGATGGAACTGGGGGACCTTACAGGAGCAGCTCTGGTGGAACACCTGTTTGAGCTGAACCAGCGTATGTCCCTACCAGTTAGACTCAGGGACATCGGCGTGAAAACAGAACATATCGAGACCCTGTCTGATCTTGCGTTTGCGGATTTTTGCCATCCCAACAACCCCAAACCCGTGAGCCGGGAGGATTTTAAACAACTATACCTCGAAGCATGGTAAGCAGGGAACCAGTAACGATCGGTCTCACTTATACCGGTCATGCCGAAAAGCACCAGTATTACCTGGACTGGCTTGGTGCAGAGGGCGCCGTAAATATCATCAGTTTTTCCGCTGAAAATAACAACCTGGACGAGCTGCAACATTGCGATGCACTGCTGTTGTCAGGAGGGAGGGATATCCACCCCTCATTGTATGGCAGCAATTTGCTGCATTACTCCGGCGCTCCAAACGATGGTTTTGACAAAGAGAGAGATCTGTTTGAATTAAATGCATTGCGACGGGCATGGGACAGGAATCTGCCCGTACTTGGCATTTGTCGTGGCATGCAATTAATCAATGTGGCCCGGCATGGTACCCTTGTCCAGGACCAGGGCGACGAAAAACTGAATCCCATACACCGCGGAGGACCTGATAAAAAGCACGAACTCCACATCGAAGACCGAACCCTGCTTGCTGAAATAACGGGCGAACGCACCGGGGAAGTTAACAGCGCGCATCACCAGGCCATCCGGCAATTGGGAGAAGGACTGATGGTCAATGCAAGGGCGGCAGATGGGACTGCGGAAGGCATTGAGTGGGAGAACAAAAGCGGCAAATCTTTTTTACTGGGTGTGCAATGGCACCCCGAACGTATGTTCAGGTTTGGCCTGAGCAATACGCCCTTGTCGAAGAATATCCGCGACAGGTTTATGGAAGAAATCAACAAAAGCAGGTAACCATGCAGATCATCAACCCGGCCACAGAGGAACTGATTGCAGATATAGCAGAAGATACCAAGGAAACGACCGGTGCTAAATACGCACTATTGCGAAAAGCTCAGCCGGCATGGGCTGCCACCGCGCTGGAAAAGCGGATTGCCTGTATCAGCCGTTTCCAGGCATTGCTGGAAGAAAAAAAGGAGGAGCTGGCCCGGATACTTACGGCAGAAACAGGCAAACCCCTGCAGCAGTCGTACAACGAACTGAATGGGGCACGTACAAGGGTCACTTTTTTTATTACGCATTCAGCGCGATGGCTGGCTGAAGAATGGATCACCCCTGAGGGTGCCACGCGTGAAAAGATTGTGTATGAACCATTGGGTGTGATCGCCAATATTTCCGCCTGGAACTACCCCTACCTGGTAGGCGTCAATGTTTTTATCCCCGCGCTCATAGCCGGCAATGCGGTCCTGTACAAGCCTTCTGAGTATGCTGCGCTTACGGGTCTGCATATTGCCCGCTTGTTATATCAGTCAGGCATACCCGAAACTGCATTCCAGGTGGTTACCGGCCGGGGGGCGGCGGGGGAGTGGCTGTTGCAACTGCCGATGGACGGGTATTTTTTTACCGGGAGTTTCCGCACCGGCAGATACATTGCGCAAAAGGTGGCTGAGAAACTGGTACCCTGCCAGTTGGAACTCGGCGGGAAGGATCCGCTCTATGTAATGGATGATGTGGAAGATGTACAGCAGGCCGCCGCTTCGGCACTGGAAGGCGTGGTATACAACAACGGGCAGAGTTGCTGTGCCGTGGAAAGGATCTATGTCCATGAAAAAATATACGATGCCTTTGTGGATGCCTATGTGGATCAGATGAAAAAGCTGCGGGTGGGCGATCCGATGGAGCCTGGTACAGACATTGGTCCCCTGACCAGGAAAGAACAACTCGCGTTCCTGCAGGGGCAGATCCGGGACGCTGTTGATCACGGTGCGGAGTTGCTGGCGGGTAACGGCCCGTTGCCGCGTACCGGTTTTTTCATGGAACCGGCGGTGTTGGTGAATGTGAACCATCGCATGAAACTGATGAAAGATGAATCCTTTGGACCGGTAGTCGGTATTCAAAAAGTAACCAGCGATGAGGAAGCGGTTGCCCTGATGCAGGACACAGAATATGGGTTGACGGCGGCTGTATTTTCCAGGAGTTATGACCGGGCAGCGGCAGTGATGAAGCAAATGAATACCGGTACTGTATACTGGAATTGCTGCGACCGTGTGAGCGCGTGGCTGCCATGGTCGGGCCGGAAAAATTCCGGGCTGGGTACCACGCTGTCGTACCAGGGTATTCGTGCCTTTGTGCAACCCAAGGCATACCATTTGCGCGGATGAAACGACGCCAGTAAAATAACTAGGTAGTTCCATTTAATTTCCAGCGCAATCCATGTAATAAATCAGGAAAGTTTTACACATTTTTTATACATTTCTTTGTTAATATTCTTAATTGCTCTTTTTCTTATTACTTTGCCCCCCAATAGACCCAATCCTTTCGGAACGCTATAATGGTCTCACCCCCAGAAAACTACGCACTGTAGAACCAGTATCTGAACAAACCGCAAAATTATTTGCATCCAAAGCTTAGGCATCTTATTTCGGAATTGTTCAGTTCATCTTAACCATTTGACCATGAAGAAATTTTACTTATTCGTACTGAAGACGTTCATCCTTCTTTTTTGTTTTGTGTCTGCTGCCGATGCTCAGTTTAATGCCATTTATCAAACGGTGCCGGGCATAACCGGGAATGTTTCACAGGGAACTACCTGGGTAGGAGGCGTGACACCCCCGACCTCCGGCCCTTGCGTCAAATGTCAGATCATCATCAATGGTGGAAATATTACGCAAGACTGGCTTGATATTATATTGAGAGACAGCAGCCAGATCCTGATCACGGGTGGGGCCACGGTAAACATTAACAATTGGACAGAACTCCGGGACAGTGTATCAGTTATTATATACCCCAATTCGATCCTGTATGTTAATGATGAGTTAGACGTTGACAGCAGTTCTTATATACAGCTTGCTGATAATACGGTGAACATCGATGCAACCAATGCCGGCGGAAATCCAACAAATGGCCCGATAGCAAACGCTCTTGGGGGGTCTGCGATCATCAGGAGATATCCCGTTACCGCCACTTACGATGTTGTTCTGAGTGATTTTGGCATGGGCAATTCCTCAGGTAGTCCGTTTATCTCACAATACAACATTAATTGTAATACATCTCCTCCTCCACCATTATGTGGTTCAGGCTTGGTTTATGGTCCCGCCGTTACTGCATTTGGTCCGGATGGATTTTTTGAATTCGTAGCTACCACTCCGCTGCCCGTTACACTCGTCCAATTTGCAGCCATCCTCAACAGTGATCATTCAGTAGGTTTGTCCTGGTCGACCTCGCAGGAAACGAACGCTGATTATTTCTCGGTGTTGAGAAGTGCTGATGGAACTACCTGGCAGCAACTGGGCACGGTAAAGGCCAAAGGATTTTCTTCCATTACCAGCAACTATGCATTTACTGACCACGATCCGCTGAGTGGCATTAATTATTACCGGCTGAAAATGGTGGATCAGGACGGAAAATTCCAGTACAGCAAAATAGTAACAGTTTCCGCCAACAGTAATTCGGTTCCGCTCGTAGTGTACAACAATCCATTTACGGATGCGATCAGGATCAAAGTGAATACGGGTATATCTCAAAATCTCAGCCTCGTACTCACGGATATGCTCGGCAAAGTCATTATACGGCAAAATCTCAATGCGCAGGTAGGAGACAACCTTGTTAATTTATATCCTACCGGTGCCACACAGGGCACTTATGTCTTGAGCATTCAGGGAGTTTCCTACAGTCAAACCGTCAAACTGCTTAAACAGTAATAACCAAAACCTGCTTCATTATCAAACTGGTTGAATTGCCCGTATATTCAACCAGTTTGTTTTGTTTTTGGCCGGTCCATTTTGTTATCTCATGAACAATCATATCAGTGCGGTCATTTTCGACCTGAATGGAACCATGATCAACGACATGGAATTTCACATCGATGCCTGGTTCCATTTGTTGAATGGTGAGCTGGGCGCCCGCCTGACGCGCGATGAGGTAAAAAAGCAGATGTATGGCTCGAATATGGAACTGTTCCTGCGGGTATTTGGCCCCGGCCATTTTACACAGGAAGAAATGGAACGGCTGTCGATCGTAAAAGAAAAGCGATACCAATTGGCTTACCGGCCTCACCTGGAATTGATCAGGGGACTGCCCGATTTTCTCGATGGTCTGTACGCCGCACACCGGCCAATGGCGATTGCCTCGGCCGCTATTCCTTTCAACATCGATTTTGTATTGGATAACCTGCAGATCAGGCGCTACTTCAATGCCATCGTAAGCGCGGAGGATGTGACACATAGTAAGCCCGACCCCGAAACCTATCTGAAAGCGGCCACTGTGTTGGGTGAAACCCCGGACAATTGTCTGGTATTTGAAGATGCTCCCAAAGGAGTGGAATCAGCCATGCGCGCCGGTATGCCCTGTGTGGTACTAAAGACATTGCATGCTGAACATGAATTTATTGCCTACTCCAATATTATTCAATTTATAGACGACTACCGCGATCCTTTCCTCCATCAATTTTTGTAAAAGTGGGGAGGTGATGTTTTCGGATTAATAGGAGATCGGTTATCCACTGGAAACGATCTGATTTCCGCGACAGAGGCACTGAAAAGAAAAATTATGCAGCTCTTTCAGTGCCTCAGTGGCAAAAAAACCATTTTTAGTCAGCTAATATCTGCCTAACCTGATCAGCCAACCGCCTCCCGGCCGCTGGCGAAATACCTAGCGAAAATTTCTATATTTCAAAGCGGTTGTGGATAATTTTCCTGTTAACACAGCTTTTGGAAAACCCATCCCAGAATAGGAAAGGAAGAAAAGAAAGCAATTGCATAAACGTCTTATAATCACGGGCGGTTTCTTTGGTACGGAGGTTGAATCATACGGTGAAAATGCCGAAACTATGATAACAAACTTGCCTAACAAATTTCTCCAGGAAAAGATCTCACAATTACAGAGTGCCCTCTTTTTTCCAGAACATGATTCAGCGTTGAAGTTGCCTACGCATGTCATCAGTGCCGCTGAAGCCGACGCCGAGGGCCAGATCTGGTTCATGATACCCAAACCTTCACAACATATAAACGCATTTGACCGCGAGTTCCCCGCTAAACTTGATTTCTTTAAAAAAGGAAAGGGCTTCTACCTGAAAATACAGGGCAAGGCAAGCATTGTGACGTGCGCAGAACAGCCGGATTCCATTATTCCCGAAGTGGTAAGAGAGCGGTTACGGCAGGAGGAAGTGGTTGCCATCAAAATAAAAGTACAGAATGCGGACTATTTTGAAAATGTCCCTAAAACTTCCAGCAACTGGATTCAAAACAGTACCAGTTTGTTTATGAACTGGCTCTTGAACCCCCGGTACGACCAGCAAAATCCACAGCTGGTTACCATACCGATTCCCGTTGAAAGATAATTGTTATGATCATAACGCATTCCTTATCCTGATAACCTTATCTGAACAAAAAGCAACAGGGATGGATACCATCAGCAACCCTGTTGCTTTCTTTTTTGTTGTAAATCGCTGTTCCCTCCCTATCTTTTCAGGTCATAGATTCTGCAGGTGGCATTTCCCATAGTATTGACAGCCTTTTTGCGGCTGAAAATACGCTGCATAAAAAAAGAAGCCACCCGGTTCTCACGGCCACTGATAAACGAAGGACCAGTTCCTATTTTACGCAGGCATTCTTCTACAACCTTCGCTGCTTTTTGTGGTCTCGGGGCGGGGAAACCCATTTCCCTGGGTGAGGTTTTGAGATAACGGGGCGTTGCGATGGCCCCGGCACAACAGGCCAAAACATCCACTCCTTTCGGCTTCCACTCATACCAGAGCCCTTCTGCCAATATTTTTATAAAGGCCTTACTGGCGGCATAGCTGACCAGGAAACCGGATCCCTGCAAACCGGCCAACGAGGACATGAGCAGGATGGCTCCCCTGCCTTCCGCCAGCATGGGGCCTGCAAATGCATAGACCGTGCGCAGCATGCCAAGGTTGTTGACCGCCACAACCTGCTCATGTTGTTCAACCGTTGTTTCCAGGAAGGGGCCGATGTAGGAGGCGGCCGCATTGAACACCAGGAAGTGGATCTTTAGATCGCCGATCTGGGATCTGATCTGACTGACGGCATCCGCCGAACCAAGATCGCAGACAACGGGCCATGTGTGGATATTGTATTGCGCGGAAAGCTCCGCCGACACTTTGTGCAATTGCTCTTTTCCCCGGGCCACCAATACCAGGTCAAAACCCTGACCTGCCAGTGCCCTGGCAAAGGCCTCTCCAAGCCCCTCTGAGGCACCCGCCACGAGGGCAACGGGGCCATATTTTTCTTTGAATGTCATGATATCACTGAACATTATTTTGCGGCACTGAAAAGGGATGCGGGGATCGCCACATCCTGTACAATACCAATAGGGGAAAAATTACCCAGGCTGCATTGGCCAGGAAAACCCTCCCCAATTCCGGGGACGCATGTTCTCCTTTTACCTCTTCGAACAGGATGATGCAAACATTGGTAAGCATCACGGAGGCCCATACAATGCTTCCAAACCGGATCCAGTTCAATCCCTTCACAAAGGCATAAATGGCGAACACATAATAAGGTCCGAAAAACAGTGCGTCGATCCAGATCGTAGCCCTCCACCAGGCCGGCCTGGCAATCAACACCGGGTCGTAGTGGTGACCATACCAGTGCACCAGGTCAACCAGTTTTGCGGGTGGCCATACAGGATATATAAAATGATCCGCATCCGCAATGACCAGCTGTTCGAGGTCTACGATATAAGTAATGAAGCAGAGGTTGATGATAAAAAAAATGATGATGGCAATGTCCAGGGGACGTTTGGAAAGTGGCAAGGCAGGGTGTTGCATTCGGGATGTTGGTTGAAGTAGGTAAGCTACAGAAAATTCCGAGACTTTCCAGCCGGCTTTTCTGCCGATGACAGCGTCCTTCCCGACAGGATCAACAGGAATTAGCATTACATTTACCAACCGTTCCTTTTGAGTGTGTCGCGCAGGCTTCACCACAAATTGCTGACTCATGCTACAGGTCATCTCATACCAGATCGCAGACAGTATAGACGTTCGGTTGTTCAGGAATGCATTTAAAGAGGATATTTATCATTTCGATGCGGATGAATTGTTTTATCAAACCGGCGAGGAATCGTTTGTGTACCTGTTCAAATACGGGGTGGTGTGTTTTCTGAATTGCCGGGAGGATTCGATCAGGAAATTCCTTGAGCGGATTGCACCCTATTGCAAGAACCTGTTCAGCCAGCAACTCAGCGAGGAATTTGAAGTGGACACGCGGTCCACGGAAAATAAATTCGGCTATAACAAGATTGAGATCGTCAACCCGGACATCGAAACTTTCCGGCTCATTATGCTGAATGTTTCCCAGTCGGTGGCATTGGATTATTATTCGGAACAAACCAACAGGCTGCTGGAAGAAACCAATGAACAAACACAACGGCTTGAAATAAAGGGCAGCCTGGATATTTCAGGCAAAAGCCTGAAGAAATACATTGGGCGAACGCTCAACCTGAAAAACCGTATTGCCGAAAACCTGTACATTTTTGATTCTCCTCCCGAAACCTGGGAAAACGAAAACCTGAATAAGATTGACCTGGGATTAAAACGCACTTTCGACCTGCAGGAAAGATACCGTGACATCCGCGAGGGGTTGCAAATCATCCGGGAAAACCTGGAACTGTTCAAGGACTTACTGCAATACCGGAACAGTACATTCCTGGAATGGATCATCATTATCCTCGTGTTTGCCGAAGTGTTGAACCTGGTGGTCGATAAATTTCTGAAGTAGTATGCATGCCCTAAAGGCAAATGCATCGCCCGGGCCACGCGACTTATTTTTCGTTGAGAAAGGCTGCCAGTGCTTCAATATGGTCGGTATTGATAAAATCAACCTGCAGGAGCATCAGTTCATTCCACGCATTTCCCGAATCCGGTGCGTTCCAAAACCGGACCGGTTTGTGCAGCCGGTGGGCGGCCAGGATCACTTCTTTTAACCTGTTTTCATCCCCCTCGGGAATATCGTCGTTTCCGTCCCAGCCTGAAAAATGTTTGAAATCGGCACTCATCATGGCAATGCGCTGCAAGGCCTCGGTATTGTATCCCCTGCCCAGGTCGCCGTCAAACAAAATAAAGGCGGGATAGGAACTGAATTGACCCGGCGCCGGCCGGTTACCCGTGATCACCCATGTA
>DATJYH010000348.1:0-4932 GCA_035499675.1 Puia sp. | reverse complement strand
AGCATACAGGTGGTGGCCAGCACGCGGCTCACCACCAGGAATTTGAAAGGGTTGGTGCCGGACACTTCCATGGCATCAATTTGCTCCGTTACATTCATGGAGCCGAGTTCGGCACCGATATTGGAACCGATCTTGCCCGCTGCGATCAGGGCCGTGATCAGCGGCGCCAGCGCACGGATAATGGCAATAGAAATAAGCGATGGCAGCCAGGACGTGGCGCCAAATTCGGATAAGGATGGCCGTGACTGTTTGGTGAATACAATGCCCGTAATAAAACCCGTCAGCGTAATAATCGCCAGGGATTTGTATCCCACGTAAAAACATTGCCGGATCACTTCCTTACGCTCAAAAGGCGGGCGAACAAGCTCTTTGAAAAATCTTGTCACAAAGGAATGAATCGTGTACACCTGGGAAAAAAAAACCTCCGGTTTCCCCGGTTTTCGCTCCTGCGCCTCCGCAACATCCCGTTCAATGTTTGTTTCCTGGTCCATGATATCGGGAGCGGGTCTAGGCCGTTTCATTCACCAGGATCACCTTCAGCGCTTTTTCCCGGGCAGCATGCTGAAAGGTATCATAGGCCTGAATGATATCCGACATGTTGAAATGATGTGTAATAAGCTGCCTGGAATTCACTTTTTTGGACTGCACCATTTTCAACAGCATCGGCGTACTCATCGTATCTACCAGACGGGTGGTGATGCTGATGTTTTTAGCCCATAGTGTTTCCAGGTGAAGCTCGGCGCTCTTTCCATGCACGCCGATGTTGGCGATGTTTCCGCCCGCTGCCACCAGCACTTCGCAGAGTTCAAAAGTGGCCGGGATGCCCACTGCTTCAATCACGGTATCGGCGCCTTTGTTGCCCGTTTTTTCCATGACACGGGCCACAGCATCCTCGCGGCTGTTGTTGATGGTAAAGCCGGCGCCCATTTTCCGGGCTACTTCCAGCCGGTTATCGTCGGGATCAATCATGATGATTTCTGCCGGTGTGTAAAATTGTGCAGTGATCAGGGCAGCCAGGCCAATAGGACCGGCACCTACGATCACTACCGTATCACCCGGTTTTATTTTTCCATTCAATACGCCACATTCAAAACCGGTGGGCAAAATATCACTCAGCATCACCAATGCTTCCTCATCACTGCCGGCGGGAATGCGGTAGAGGCTGCTATCGGCGAATGGAATTCTTGTATATTCAGCCTGTGTTCCGTCGATCAGGTGACCGAGTATCCATCCGCCACCGTTTTCACAATGGGAATACATACCTCGTTTGCACGCGTCGCACTTTCCACAGGAAGAGATACAGGAAATCAGCACATGGTCTCCTTTTTTGAAGTTAACCACGGCAGCACCCACTTCCTCCACAATGCCCACACCTTCATGGCCGAGGATGCGGCCATCGGTTACTTCGGGTACATCTCCCTTCAGAATATGCAGATCAGTACCACAGATTGTGGTCTTTGTAATTTTGACGATGGCATCCGTTGGCTGTTGCAGCACAGGCCTGGGTTTTTCCTCCCATGATTTTTTATTGGCACCATGGAATACAAGCGCTTTCATATTTGTAAAGTTTAGACGCACAAACTATTTTATTTGGGAAAGTAATCCGATGATGGTGATTAGGCAAGGCCCTGATTATTGTCAGATGGCAGCCCCATGTGCTAACAAGGGAAAAGCCAGGCGTTGCCTGGCAATCAATCACTCAAAGATGGTCGCACGGGATCGGGGTACCTCATCTTCTGCCTGGGAAATCCCCTTCGCCGTGAGAAAGGGCGGGAGATTGTTTACATGAAATGTATATTTTCCCTCCGCCCCGTACTGTAATATTGGATGAGTGCGATATGATCGTAGCGTTTTAGTACATCTTTATCCACGAATTCCACATCTCCCCCGCTTTCCAGTATTTTTTCGATCACGATGTCCACCGCATCCCTGATGTAGAACGGACGATCAGGGTTTACAGCTGCTTTTATAATCATTCCTTCCTTTGAGTCATGACGGATGGGATACATATAATCTTTTTCGATGATCAGTAACCTTCCGTTTTTACGCATCGAATTTGCCCACACATCCTCCATACCGCATACCAGTTTCATTTCATCCTCGGCAGTTTGAATTTTCCCCACCAGGTTTTGCTGTTTTACCCTTTTCCAGTCAGCGATATGGGGTTGCAATACGGACCGGATCTCGGCTTCAGTAGCCTCGTCAAAGTTTCCATGAATATGCCCTACGATGTTTTTCCGGTGCCTGGTCAACTGGCTGAAATGCCCCAGCACTTTTTCGGTTCCCATCAGGAATACGGGCAGGGGATAGGCATTCAGGATAAGAGACAACCCTTCATCCATATGATGCAGGAAACCATCCAGGACCACTTCCTTATGGTGTGATGGATCCGAATATTTGCCGACTTTTTCCGGCATATCCCTCACAAAGGCATGCACATTATTGGGAACATTTGTTTTGATGAGAAGGAACTTGGTACAGTTGCCAAGAAAGGTCCTGGAAGATTCAGCACTCAGGAGCATGACCAGGTACTGAATGTTTTCTTTTTTATTATAGACCAGGTCCCTGATTTCGAAACCTTCATCCACGATGATTTTTTCTTCCACCGGCACATCCAGGTAAAAAACTTTCTCCAATGCCGGCGAAACGAAGAGGGCTATGCTTTTTTTGTGTGTATTGAAGTTAAGGGTCCGAATCAGTTCGTGCAGTTTCTGGATCACAGGCAAGGCGGCATCGGCCGGGTAATTGGCTGTCAGCTCCCTTTCCACTTTACCAACTGCCACTTTCAATGCGTAATCTAATTCATGCTTGAGTGACATTTTGGGTTCAAAAGGAAAAATCATGGAAACAGTAGGCATGTCACCAACTGTCTTGAGGACCTGTTCCTCGTCTTTGGTAAAAGTGGGTGTCATATTAAAAATGATTTCAAATTTAAAGGTATGGCGGGCAGGAAGTTATTATGTTGACCTTGATCACCCCGGATTTTGATTGTACTCAATTCTTTAAGAAAACTTTTGACGGGCACCGTCCCGCGTCAGGTATGCGCAATGAAAATGGGTACTGCGATATCTTTCATCAGCAGGTCGGCCATGCTTTTGTGGAACCACATGGAAACACGGCTCCGGTGGTAGGCGCCTGCCACGGCGAGCGTACCCGGTTGCTCCTGTTTCAGCATGGAGATGATTTCCTTTTCAGCGCCTCTTACCAGTTTATAGCTGACTTTTGGATAATGACTTTCGAGCCATTCGGTAACAAGCGCCTGGTCGGGTAACTGTTTGCCGGTAAGGTCTTCAGCCGCATGCCACAGCGTTGTGCTGCAATGTTGGAACTGGGGCAGTACGTAGTTTAGCATCCTGATGGCCTGCATGGAAGAAGGGCTTCCATCGTATAAAAGCGCCAGCTTTTTAACAGGTGTGAAACGACGGGGAACAATGATCACCGGGCAGGCCGCTTCCTGCAGGATGGTTTTTATAAACCAGCCCGGCAGGCCGGATTCGAGATAGGAAAACGTTTCCCACATATCAACGACCAGCAGATCGGCAAACCGGCTTTCATGAATCAGTTCTACAGCCGGATCCTGTAGGTCCCTGTGTACGCGATGGGTAACCCCGGCCTCCCGGCAATTCATCTCAAACCGGGCCACCGCCTCATCGGTAGCCCGGTTGTCTGATGCCGCAATTTCTTTGACCATGGCCCGGCCTGGTACCGACTGTCCAACCATGGATTCATACAACGCATACCCCAGGCCCGTAGCCTCCTTCAGAAATATTCCGGTAAGCTGCGCGCGGGCACCGCGTGCCAGGAAAAGCCCATATTGCATGGCGCTTTCCGAGAAATTCAGTCCATCGAATGCAACGATTATTTTCTTCATAAAATATGTTTGTTTACGTGGATGTCTGGTTCGCTTGTCAGCCGGCCTGCTGCCTTATAAAAAAGTCGTAGCATTTCATGACCACATAGGCGATAAAATAAAGCACATACCGTGCAGCCAGGATGGCCAATGCAATGCTGCAGAGCCAGGCAAACCACGCCTGTAACGGGGATTTTTTATGCGGCTGGTAATAAAAAGTTATCATGTGCTGATCATTGAACGGCAGGGAGACCCGCCGGGATTACGGTTGTTATTTCCATCCCCTGCTGATGGCCATCGTTTGTTTGGACAATCAGTTCCGGGTGGTACACGATCCGGGCCCTGACGGCATTGGAAACCAGGCAATGCTGCTTTGTTTTTTGCAGGGCGGCAAGTGCTTTGCTTCGGAGACTTTCATCCCCGACGGAAATTTTTGGATAGAGGTCAATGGATACGAATGTATAGCCTACCCCCTCTACCCGTTCAATATGTCCGATGGCCTGGCATTCAAGACGTGAAATATCAAACCTCATTTTGCGGGACAGGACAAGATAGGTGGTCATAAAACAGGAAGCAATCGATCCAAGAAAAAGATGTTCGGGACTCCATTGATCTTCTGTACCGCCAAAGGCCGGCGGAATGGCCACATGTACAGTATCTTTCACTTCATTGGAAGTAATGATTCCGCGGGTATCATCAAGCCAGTCAATCCTGATCTCAAACATGAGGTGCCTGTTGTTGATGGCTGTGTTTTGGGATATGTTGTCCATGAGATTTACAATTGATGGAATCCAAATGTAAAACCCGGTGAATTCGCTGGTAATGATCGTGGTCAGCTTCCGGGGTGATTTACATGGGAAGCTGTCTGCGGGAAGCGGGTTGTGACGGCTCTCAGACGGGTTGTTGACAGATGTCAGCTTTGCACGTACAGCAACAGTTTAATTTTAGGACTCAATGTAATCGATTAGGGTATGTTATATCAATTCAGCAAAAGAGCAGTGATTCCATTCCGGGAAGCGGTAGAGGATACTATTGATTCTTTGAAAAAAGAAGGATTTGGAGTGGTCACATCGATCGATATG
>DATJYH010000347.1:0-2738 GCA_035499675.1 Puia sp. | reverse complement strand
GTATTCGATCCTGACCCCAAAAAAGGGTTCCTTCACGCCATGTTTGAGGAATATCTTTTTGATTTGTTCGTCGCCCCTGGACTTTAGCTCAGTCATGATTTGCTGTACAGTCATGATAAGGTTTTATAAGGTTAGTCTGCGTATATGCCTTTAGGTTATGTTTTCCGGGGAGGGTGGGCGTTGCCTGCGGCTGCCATAGCATTAACCCAAGAAAGCTGGCTTTATAAATGTACAAAAAATGCGACGAATCCGGGATACTCCGGAGGAACCGGCTGATTGAATTTATTTTTTCAGCCTGGCAATGAAATTTCGCAGCGACATTTCCGGAGAAAGATCGCTGCGATAAATCATTTGATGCCCGATATGCGCTCGGGGTTGTATATTAATGTAGTTCCGTATCGAGGATTTCGTCCAGGTTCCCAAGTGCCATGGTAAATCCTTCTTTGAAGCCCATTTCCACAATTTTTTGAAGATCGGCTTCGCTGTCGAAACTGATTTCAACCATGATCATGGTGGCAGTGCCGGCCGACTTAAATTCCACCTTCCATTCCATCGCAGGAGCCGTACCGGTATCCATGCCATTTTCATCACAGAAGGAACTCAACGCAGTAAAATTTTTTTGCAGCTGGATGGTCTGAAAATCCACCCTGCAGCACATCCGCGTACCATCGGGTCCCACCATCGCATACAACCAGCGGCCTCCCTCTTTAAAGGCCAGGGATTTTGTCTGCGCTCTCCAGGGGCGGGGCGCCCACCAGTTGTCCAGCAAACTGCTTTCTGTCCATGCCCTCCACACTTTTTCAACGGGCGCATCGAAATCTCTTGTTACAATCAATTTTTTGCCGGAAGCATCCTTCCGGATGTTTGTTTCTTTTGTGATGATCATGATGCTGCAATATTTAAAGGTTATTCAATACATCATCGAGTTGACTGAAGCGGTCCTCCCACAATTTCCTGAAGGGTGCCAGCCAGTTGTCCACTTCTTTCATTTTTTGCGTATTTAAATGATAATAAATTTCGCGCCCCTGTGGTTCCTGTTTCACGAGCTGGCATTCTACCAGGATGTTGACGTGTTTTGAGACTGCCTGCCTGCTGCTTTGAAAATGTTCAGCAAGTGAATTGGGTGTCATCGACTGCACAATGAGCAGGTTCAGGATGGTCCGCCGGGTGGGGTCGGCGATGGCCTGGAAAACATCTCTTCTTGTAACTTTTTTCAAGATTTGCAACTTTATAGTTGCAAATATAATAAGCAATTATATAGTTGCGTATTATTGTGGATAACTTTACCGGCGGAGGTATTCCATCGTCATCTCTGGGAGAAGATAACCATTTGATTTATAATTCGGTAGAAAATTGTTGGTTGAGAGGAGAGAGGGAGGGGAGGAGTTGAAATGCATTTCCTCTGATGTGCTTAAAGGCCGGCGTAAGCTCTACGGAAAATTGCTGAGCAAATGCCGGCCGATTATTGTCAGGATTGTTTCATGATGTTGAACATCCAGCGGATGCCAAAGCGGTCTTTGCAGGTGCCCCAATATCCCCAGAATTCATCGTGTGGCGCAACACTGTCTTTTCCACCATCGGACAGTTCCTTGTACAGTCTGTCTGCTTCTTCCTTACTGTCGGGACTTAAATTGATGGTAAAATTATTCCCCTCCACCAGTTTGTGTCCCATGCTTTCCACCATATCGGAGCCCATGATCTGGGTTCCGCCGATGATGGGCAGGGCTACATGCGTTACTTTGTTTTTGTCGGCTTCGGGGATGGGAGGCGCTCCGTCCCTGTGCGGCATGTCCTTGTACCGCATGGGTGGATTGACAAATTCTGATTTGAAGACTTTCCTGTAGTGATTAAAAGCTTCTTCGGCATTGCCGCCAAAGTTGAGATAAATTGATACACTTGCCATGGTTACTTGTTTTTTATGTGATGATATTTTTTGCAGCAGGGAATCATTCCCGCTCCGCTCATTTATTTTCGTGCAGCTTTATAGTGATCATTTAATCCGATCCCATCGAGAATTTGCTGCACATATTTTTCAATCCGGGATACCCGTGTCCTGGATTGTTTGGGTGCGGAAAAATAGAGCAGGTAGGCTCTCTGCCGTCCCGGCGTCAATGCTTCAAAGGCAGTTTTCAACGCCGGATTCTTATGTAGTGTTTTAAAAAATTCTTCCGGAATGGGCTCACCGGTATTTTTTTTGTCTGTGTCCGGATTGACCGGTTTCAGACCCGCCAGCTCTACTTCAATGGCTTCATAGATATAGGATTTCAGGAGCGGCGCCATCTTTGCTATTTCATGAACATTGGTAAAACGGATGACCCGGGCTGTCCGCGTATGTTCCCCCGGTTTGGCCAGCACGCCCACAGCATCCTGCAACAAAGCACCTTTGAAAAAACTGAGCAGGCAGCAATCTTTTAATTCACCCATGATGAGGATGTTGGTATTTTTTTGCGGCTGTTTCTGTCCTTTGCCCCGCGGCTGCCTGGATGAGCCGGTGGGATAACTATAACAGGGAGCACCCCATTTCAATTCCTCGGTGAGACCACAATCGAGCATGATCATGCGCAGTTTTTCCAGTTCCTTCCCCCACTTGCGGGCGTTGCTGATATAGGCATCAACCTTGGAATTCATGCTTTTTTAACCACTCTTGTTTCGTGTTGACTTGGAACTAATCGCCGAGTCCCCTTCCATCCAGGATTTGTGGTACATATTTTTCGACCCTGGCCACACGGGTTTTGGGT
>DATJYH010000346.1:0-4647 GCA_035499675.1 Puia sp. | reverse complement strand
CCGATGACGACAGCAAAAATCCGCTGCCCGAATCCGCCAATCTGCAAAAATATGCTCCGGCCGTAGGTGACCAGGGACACCAGGGCAGTTGTGTGGCCTGGAGCAGCGCTTATGGGGCACGAACCGTGCTGGAGGCGATTCGTACCGGACAGGATCCCAATAGTTTGAAGTTCAGTCCGTCCTTTTTATACAACCAGATCGGGATGGATGGTTGCGATGGCTCCTACATTGTGCGGGCCATGGATTTCATGACAAAAAAAGGTTCGGTACCCTATGACCAGTTCCCTTACTCCGACCAGGATTGTTCAAGACAACCGGACCAGCGTTTGCTGGATCAGGCCAGGGATTTTCGCATGCGCGGTTCCAACCGTCTTACCGTTGGGGACAGGACAGACCTGATCGATCTTCGGGCCATCAGGGAAAATTTATCGCAGGGAGCGCCGGTGGTGATCGGGATGATGGTGGGGGGATCGTACATGCAGGGCATGATGGGACAGGACGTATGGAATCCCACGGAGGAGGACAGGAGCCTGATGGGTTTTGGCGGGCACGCGCAATGCGTGGTGGGGTACGACGACAAAAAATATGGCGGTGCCTTTCTGATCATGAACAGCTGGGGACCGCAATGGGGTAATAATGGATTTGCGTGGGTGCGTTACAGTGACTTTAAGCGTTTTGTTCGGGAGGCCTACGGACTGGAAACGATGCCCAAAACAGGCCTGGCAGCCAATACCCCTTTTTCCTGCGAAATAGGATTGGTGCAGGTTACCTACAATGGCAACAAAACCGTGGCCGGCGATTATATTCCGTTGAAAAAAGCCGGTAACAATATTTTTGAATCCGTTTCCCCGGTAAAGATGGGTACCCGGTTTAAAATGGAAGTCCGGAACAGCTCGGAATGTTATGTATATGTATTTGGAAAGGAAACCGACGGGACCAGCTATACACTCTTTCCATATCCAAGAGCCGACGATCAGGCCAGGACAAAGTATTCACCCTTTTGTGGCATTGCCGGCTATCGCCTGTTTCCCAAGGATAAGAGCATGATGCCCGACAGCATCGGCACCCATGATTTTATGGCCGTGGTCATCAGCCGGGATACGCTCGACTGGTATGGGATCAACAGGAGGATCAGCGAACATCCCGACCAGGATTATGCTGCCCGCCTGAATGCAGTGCTGGGAGACAAACTGGTGGGTACTGTACGTTACCAGGCATCTCCCAGGGGAAATATGCAAATGAACCTGGACGGGAGTCTTCCGGGAGCGATCGCCTGTATTGTTCAAATAGATAAATAAATATGTCGCCTGAAATCAAAGAACCGCCGGCACAACAACACCCAGGTATAAACGCTTTTATCAGCCTGGTAAAACATCCCCTGAAATCCAGGCTGTTTTTGTTTTCCCGGCTGCCCAGCGCTTTTTTTGCCGGTGTTCGCCTCCAGGACCTGGATGCGGAACGTTGTATTATTACGGTGCCGTATAAATGGTTTACCAAAAACCCCTTCCGTTCCACGTATTTTGCCTGTTTGAGCATGGCGGCGGAGATGAGTAGCGGCTTACTGGCACTGGCGTATGTCCATCAGCGCGATCCGGCCATCTCCATGCTGGTGATAAAGATGGAGGCCGATTTTTTCAAGAAGGCTGTGGGAGTGACCAGCTTTGTCTGCAACGATGGGGCATTGATCGCAGCAACGATCAATAAAGCGATTGCTACCGGGCAGGGACAAACCGTGCGTGTAAGTTCCACGGGCACCAATTCCCAGGGCGAAATTGTAGCCGAGTTTTTTGTGACCTGGTCGTTTAAGGAGAAGAAGAGCAAGCCGGGAGTCAATCGTCGATAATCCGGAGACCCATTGGGAATCGGACACTGTTAAGGATAAATATCTATTGATTACCTTGTGCCCCGACTCCCGATTCCCGACTGGTGACTCACTTATACAAATCAACAATATGAAAATCGCATTTCACGGCGCGGCTCGCACGGTTACGGGCTCCAAACATTTACTGACACTTAAGAACGGGAAAAAATACCTGCTCGATTGCGGCATGTTCCAGGGCATGGGCCCGGAAACGGATGTGCTTAACCGTGAGTGGGGTTTCAACCCGTCGGAAGTGAACTATCTCATCCTCTCCCACGCCCATATCGACCACAGCGGCCTGATCCCCAAACTGGTCAAGGATGGTTTCCACGGAAAAATATTCTGTACGCCGGCCACCAAAGAATTAACCCGGGTGCTGCTGGAAGACTCCGCCACCATTCAGCAGGAGGATATCAAATATGTTAATAAGAAAAGGATCGTGGATGGCCAGACCTACCTGCAACCCCTGTACAGCGAAGAGGATGCCAAAGCGGCGATGGATCTTTTTGAATCCGTGGAATACCACGACTGGCATACCATCGATGAAAACGTCGAGTTCATGTATTCGGACGCGGGGCACATCATCGGAAGCGCGGTGGTGCACCTGCGGATCAGGGAGGAAGGAAGGGTGGTGGCCCTCACCTTCAGCGGTGATGTGGGCCGCTACCGTGATGTGATCCTAAAGTCCCCGGAAAATTTTCCACAGGCGGATTATATCCTGATCGAATCTACGTATGGGAACAGCCTGCACGACCCGGATGTAAATACCCCCGATCTTTTGCTGAAATGGATCGAGGAGACCTGCCTGAAAAAAAAGGGCAAGCTGATCATCCCGGCTTTCAGCGTGGGCAGAACGCAGGAACTGCTGTTTGCGCTAAACCAGCTTGAGCAGGAGAACCGCTTGCCGCCCCTGGACTATTTTGTAGACAGTCCCCTGAGCATCGCCGTAACGGAGATCGTAAAAAAATACCCTAAACTCTTTAATAAATCAGTGCAGAAGCTGCTGGAAAGTGATTCCGATCCCTTTGCCTTTAAGGGGCTGAAGTATGTGCGTTCCGTGGAAGAATCCAAATCCCTCAATTTCCGCAATGGTCCCATGGTGATCATTTCAGCCAGTGGCATGGCCGAAGCAGGCCGGGTGAAACACCATATCAGCAACAATATCGAAAACAGCCGTAATACCATCCTGTTGGTGGGCTACTGCGAGCCCAATTCCCTGGGTGGGAGACTGATGGCCGGCGCCAGGGAAGTGACCATTTTTGGGATCCTGCATGAAGTCCATGCAGAGGTGGGAAGCATCCGCAGCATGAGTGCACACGGCGACTACCAGGACCTGACCCAGTTTCTGGCCTGCCAGGATCCCAAAAAAGTCCGCAAATTATTCATTGTACATGGTGAATACGATGTGCAGCAGGCCTTCCGGGAACGGCTGATCAAAAAAGGATTTATGGATGTGGAGATACCCGAGCGTCATTATGAAATTGGATTGACATAAATGAAAATGCCCCGCTCAGTCGGGGCATTTTCGAATCTGTTAAACCGGGTCGTCAAAACGTAGTTCAATAGGTACAGGTTTTAATTACAGATTGGTTTTCTTCGATACCGGATTTTTTTGTCGTTCCCTAGGAATTGGATTCAGTGTTTAGGGGTACTATCAACATTTTTCAAAGGATAAAAAAGGTTGAATTGATTCGGTTATCTTAGGATACGGATGTATGTGTATTCTCATCGATATTGGAAACATTTTTCATAGGTTGTATATCTTTTCTTTCTGTTCGTTTTTCTAAGGATGAATCGTTTCAACAATACAAAGATGGTCATAGTTTAGCCCTGCTCATAACTTATTCGACAAAGGGGTAAAAAGCTTCGTTTTTCGGGATAAATCCAGCGATAAACCTGTTCCCGGAATGCCCTGAAAAGCCCTCCTGCAGAGGATTCCAATGGTGAATGAAGGGGGAGGGTCCGGATCAGGGATGAAAAGCAAAAAACCGGGAATCCGGCCCGGTTTTTTGAAGAGCGAAATCACAGTCAAATCTGCTATTTAGGAACTGTAGAGTGGTAAAGTTGTTCCGTTTTCATAGCTGGGGATTTCTGGTTTTCATTTGATTTGGTTTGGTTTTTCTGTCTTACCGTCTCAAGTAAGAGCGTAGGATATTTTTTGCTTCAGGACATGGTTTGCATAACAAAAATGCAAAAACCACCCTGCTGCAGGAAATTTTTTGGCCGTACAGGCCTTTTTCTTCGTTTTTTGGGCAAAAATCTTCGACGAATGCTGTGCGGAATCAGATGATATTCAGCCTTTTGAATACATCGGCCTTGTTGGCCTTGCTGACGGGGATCTCGTTCCCCTTGATAAACAGGATGTTCTCACGCATATCGTCGATTTTGTGAAGATTGACGATATAGGACCGGTGTACCTTGAGGAAATGCTGTTTGCTGACCTTTTCCTCCAGGTTTTTGATGGTATTGTGGGTGATGTATTTTTTGTTGTCGTTCGTTACGAATTTCACATAATCCCCCATGCTTTCAATATACAGGATGGAATCATTGTTCAGGCGGATCAGTTTTCCATCGGCCTTGATATAGATATGATCGGATCCGTTTTGCGTGGAAATGGTTTCCCGGGAGGGCTGTATTTTCTGCAGGGCTTCCAGAAACCGCTGGTAAGTGAACGGCTTCATAAGATAGTCGGACACGTTATACTGAAAGGCATTATAGGCATAGTCCTTTTTGGAGGTGGTCAGGATCACTTTGGGGGAAAAGGCAATCTGGTCGAGCAATTCAAA
>DATJYH010000345.1:0-3009 GCA_035499675.1 Puia sp. | reverse complement strand
AGCGGCGTCTTGAATTCATGCGTCATGTTGTTGATGAAATCATTTTTGATCTCGCTCAGTTTTTTCTGGCGCAGCAGGTTGCTGACCGTAACATAGAACGCAGAAATAATGACAATGGTGAAAAAGATGACGCCGAGGATCATCAATCGCATTTGTTTCATGACCACCGCATTATAGTCGGGTATCACGATGCACAATGTTTCAACCGGATTGGCATTGATCAGGTCGCTGTTGCTGGTTACCAGCGGTAAAAAACTCCGGAGATTGTGGATCGTGTCCTGAAAGGCCGTCAGAAAATTGGCTGAGTTCAGTTTGTATGCGTTGGAGGTAAAGGCAGAGGAGAGCGCCTCCTGCGAAAAAACACAGAACTCGAATTTTGTGTCCTTCAGCCCATGGAGCACAAATGATTTCCTGAGCTTATCATAGATTTCTTCCTTGGAAAATTTTTGAACAATGCTTGGGGGCTTCATCAATTCAAGCATGAACTGATCCGTGGGCTGGAAGCTAAAGCCCGGCCTGAGTTGGAGCGATTTGCTGGTCGGCGGCATGGTCTCTTTATAATTGATCAGGTCCCTGCCAACATCGGTGGTAACATCAAACAGTTTATGGCTTAGCTCCTCCTGCTTGTTCTCCACCATGGTCAAAATCCAGTTCCATTGGATGTAAATGATCCCAACAAGCGAAAGACTGACCAGTATGATGATAATGGGAAAACTTTTTTTCACTGCTCCGCCCTGTTTAAAAAAATAAAAATCAAACTGTTATATACCAACCGTTTTACCCTTCAGCGCTGCAGCGCATGGTGGGCCGATGTTCTGCAAATTTATACAACAGGAAAAGGTTTAGTAAGCAGACCCGCGAGGGCTGCCTGCTATTTAACTAAGGTTTCACAAAGAACGGGTTTTTCCGCAAGTAAACATATCTGAGCGTTCCGGGGTTACCGGGTTTTGGGAACCTTTTTAGTATTTTGACCGGATTGATTAATTTAGATAGTATGGAAGGTCCCGCCGCCGGCATATTGCTGATTGCCGATCCTTTTTTGAAGGATCCCAACTTCATGCGCACCGTGGTATTCCTTTGCGAGCACCAGGCGGAAGGCAGCTTTGGGTTTGTGCTGAACAAAGCCTATGACTATACGCTGAATGAATTGATACAGGGGTTGGACGACCTGACCATCCCCGTATACTACGGAGGTCCCGTTCAAATGGATACCATTCACTTCCTGCACCAATACCCCGAACAGATCACCGGTGGATACGAAGTGGCAGATGGTGTGTACTGGGGAGGCGATTTTGAAAGAACCATTGAACTCATCCGCGCAGGGAAGATCAACATGAACAAGATCCGCTTCTACATCGGTTATTCCGGCTGGGGAAGCGGTCAGCTGGCCGACGAGCTCAAGGAAAAATCATGGCTATCGGTAAAGGCTAACCGAAAATTGATCTTCCACAAAAAAACCGAGGAAGTGTGGAAAGATGCACTCCGCCACCTGGGAGGTGACTATGAAATGATGGCGAATTATCCCATTGACCCGCAACTGAATTAAATGAATCAGCAGGTTTTAACAGGAATGGCACAGCTTCCCGGTGTGCCATTCCTGTTTACCAACCGATCGTCCTTAAAAATACAGCCGAAAAGTGGCGGTTATTTTGTTTCTGCAGGCCTGGCTCCTTCCGCCAGCACGGTAACATTGTTGGAGTGAACTTCCACAAACCCGCTTTGAATATCAAAAAAAGCCAGGTGATGCTGTTTATCCTTCAGCACTTTGATCCGACCGGCCTTCAATGCGCTCACCAATGGGGCATGTTTGTCGAGGACTTCAAAGAGGCCGGTTATCCCCGGCAACTGAACCCCATAGACCTCATCACTAAAAAGTTTTTTTTCAGGTGTCAGAATTTCAAGATTCATACGATGGCCGCTCAGGGCGGCGATGTTTTTTAGTATGAGTGGATCGATGATTAAAGCGGCCAGAACAGATCTTGCCGATCCGAACGCTTATTCAGATTACTGTTGTGCCTGGGCCATCAGTTTCTTGCCCTTTTCGATGGCATCATCAATGGTACCTACCAGGTTAAAGGCTGCTTCAGGATATTCATCCACCTCACCATCCATGATCATGTTGAAACCACGAATGGTTTCCTCGATGGGCACCAGCACACCCTTCAATCCGGTAAATGCTTCGGCTACATGGAAGGGTTGAGAGAGGAAACGCTGTACCCTGCGTGCACGGGATACGGTCTGTTTGTCCTCATCGCTGAGTTCATCCAAACCCAGGATGGCGATGATGTCCTGCAGCTCCTTATAACGTTGCAGGACACGTTTTACGCGGTTGGCGCAATTATAGTGTGCTTCCCCTACGATCAGCGGGGTGAGAATACGAGAAGTGGAATCCAGCGGGTTGACCGCAGGATAGATCCCAAGATCGGCGATTTTACGATCGAGTACGGTAGTGGCATCCAGGTGGCTGAAGGTAGTGGCCGGGGCCGGATCGGTTAGGTCATCCGCCGGAACGTAGACCGCCTGTACGGAAGTAATGGATCCATTGCGGGTGGACGTAATTCTTTCCTGCATGAGTCCCATTTCGGTGGCCAGGGTTGGCTGGTATCCCACGGCTGAGGGCATACGGCCAAGCAGGGCCGACACTTCAGAACCTGCCTGTGTAAAACGGAAGATATTGTCGACGAAGAAAAGGATATCACGCCCCTGTCCTTTCCCATCACCATCACGGTAATATTCCGCAATCGTCAAACCGCTCAGCGCAACACGGGCGCGCGCACCAGGGGGCTCATTCATCTGCCCGAATACAAAAGTGGCTTTTGATTCGGACAACTCTTTCAAGTCCACTTTAGCCAGGTCCCATCCACCATGTTCCATGCTGTGTTTGAAACCTTCGCCATATTTCATGATACCGGCTTCAATCATTTCCCGCATCAGGTCATTTCCTTCGCGGGTGCGTTCTCCCACGCCGGCAAACACCGACAAGCCGGAATAGGCTTTTGCAATATTGTT
>DATJYH010000344.1:0-4334 GCA_035499675.1 Puia sp. | reverse complement strand
CTGTTATCCCCGTTCCAGAACCGCAAATGGGTGGTCGGTCATCCGCTCATGCTCTGTTTCCTCTTCTATGGCATCAGTCAGATCCTCCTCATAGGTTTTATTGTTCCCTTCCCGGGTGCCATCGTCAGATATAAAGCCATTCCTGAATTATTTATTGTCACCGCACTTACCCTGGGCATTAAACCAGGATTTTTTAAATTACAATAAATAATAATATAATAAAAGATTTGAAGAAATTTTATAAAAAAGCATTTCCACATAATTTTTTCTCAAGATTTTCCGCAATGGTATAAAAAAACATGATTTTATTTTGATATTTTTGTCATCTTTACTAATTATCCTTTATTTGCATTTGATAAAAAACTAAAGTAAATGGAATCATTAAGATTTAAAGCGATCAACGACCTCACGGCCTCGGGTAATGGCTTGACTGTGGAAGGGTCGACCAAAATCACTGCTATTTTTGGAGAAAACGTTTTTACACTGAAGACGGCCAGAGCTTTCCTGAGTGATGAAGCCTACAAGAGCCTGGTAGCTTCCGTGAAATCAGGAAAGAAAATTGACAGGGTCGTTGCCAACCAGATTGCTGCGGGATTGCGCCAGTGGGCTGAGGCGAAAGGTGTCACCCATTTTACTCACTGGTTTCAACCCTTAACAGGAACCACCGCCGAAAAACATGATTCCTTTTTTACCATCAAAAGCGATGGAACTCCCATTGAACAATTTGACGGCGATGCGCTGATACAACAGGAGCCCGATGCTTCCTCATTCCCGAGCGGCGGCATACGTGCTACTTTTGAAGCCCGCGGCTACACCGCCTGGGACCCCTCCTCTCCCATTTTTGTGATGGAAATCGGTGCCGGAAGGACACTCTGCATTCCTACTATTTTTGTTTCTTATACCGGCGAAACGCTGGACTACAAAGCTCCCCTGCTCAAATCACTGGAAGCGCTGAACAAATCCGCCGTAGAAGTATGCAACTACTTTGATAAAAATATCACCAAGGTAAGCGCCACCCTGGGTTGGGAACAGGAGTATTTCGTGGTTGACGAAGCACTGGTCAACGCAAGACCTGACCTGGTATTGAGCGGCAGAACCGTGTTTGGCCATCCCCCCGCCAAGGGCCAGCAACTGGAAGACCATTATTTTGGTTCCATACCCGAACGCGTATACGCTTTTATGCGCGACTACGAAGGGGAGGCTTATAAACTGGGGATTCCGCTGCGGACCCGTCACAATGAAGTGGCTCCCTCACAGTTTGAGTGCGCACCCATCTTTGAAGAAGTGAGCGTGGCCGTTGACCACAATACCCTGCTGATGGACATCATGGACAGGGTAGCCCGTCGCCATAAACTGCGCGTACTGCTCCATGAAAAACCATTCGCCGGCATCAACGGTAACGGTAAGCACAACAACTGGAGCATGGCCACGGATACCGGCATCAACCTGCTGGCACCCGGCAAAACACCCAAGACCAACCTGTTGTTCCTGACCTTCTTTGTCAATACCATCAAGGCCGTATATGACTACAATGATGTACTCAGGGCCTCGATTGCATCTGCGGGTAATGATCACCGTTTGGGTGCCAACGAAGCGCCCCCGGCCATCATCTCCGTATTTATCGGTCAGTTCCTGACCAAGGTGCTTGAAGATGTGAAAGAAAGAGTGGGTGCCAAATTCGACGAACAGGATGAAGCCATCCTCAAACTCGACCTGCACCGCAGCATACCTGAACTGTTGCTGGACAATACCGACAGGAACCGTACTTCACCCTTTGCATTCACAGGCAACAAGTTCGAATTCCGCGCGGTAGGTTCTTCTGCCAACTGCGCCAACGCCATGACGGCGCTGAACACGATCCTGGCCGAAACCCTGAAGAAGTTCAAGAAAGAAGTGGATGCGCTGATCGACAAGGGTGAAAAGAAAGAAATCGCGATCATGCACGTGATCCGTGAATATATTGTAAGCAGCGAGAAGATCCTTTTTGAAGGCGATAACTATAGTGAAGAATGGCAGAAGGAAGCCGAAAAAAGAGGATTGCCCAATGTCAAAACTACCCCGCTGGCGCTCGACGCCCTGGTAACCGACAAGGCCAAGCACCTGTACGAAGACAACAACGTGTTGACCCATGTTGAGCTGGAAGCAAGGCATGAAATTGAGTTGGAGAAATACATCAAGAAAGTGCAGATTGAAGCCAGGATCATGGGCGAGCTCTGCACCAGCCATATCCTGCCTCCTGCCATCAAATACCAGAACACCCTGATCGAAAACATCCGGGGGCTGAAAGACATCGGTTTGAAAGAAAGCGCCTATGCCAATCAGAAACAGATCCTGGAAAAAATATCAGAACATATTTCCAAAGTGAGTGAACTGGTGAGCAAGATGATTGAGGCCCGGAAGATCTGCAACGCGATGGAAGATACCCGCACCAAGGCTATTGCCTATTGCAGCCAGGTAAAGGAAGCGTTCTTCGACGATATCAGGTATCATGTGGACAAGCTCGAACTCCTGGTGGACGACAGCGAATGGCTGTTACCGAAATACCGGGAAATCCTGTTCCTCAGGTAACCTTCATCCCTACTACATAGTATACTAGAGGGCCCTGTCAATCCGACGGGGCCTTTGTTTTGGAGGCCTGGATACGCTCCCGGGCCCATTTCAGTGCGATTTCCAATTGTTCGCGGGTAGTGAGATTTGAATTGTCCAATACAATGGCATCGTTGGCCTGACGCAGGGGACTGAACTCCCGGTGTGAGTCGATGTAGTCTCTCATCTCGAGGTTGCTTTTTACTTCCTCGATGCTGATGTTGGGATTTTTTTCAAACAGCTCCCTGAATCTTCGCTGTACACGAATGGCATTATCGGCCGTCATAAAGATCTTCAATTCAGCATTTGGAAATACCACCGTGCCAATATCCCTGCCATCCATCACGATGCCCTTACCCTCACCCATTTTCTGCTGCTGGGCTACGGCAAACTCCCTCACCTCTTTGATAGCAGCCACTTCGCTGACCTTTTCCGCCACCAGCAGGTCACGGATCAGCCATTCTACGTTCTCCCCATTCAGGTGCATCTCATACTGGCCGCTCTTTGGATTGAGCACAAACTCCAATACGATATTATGCAGGGCATCATTGACCGCCGCCGGGCTGGTCCAGTCAATATGATTACGCAGAAAATACAGAGTAACGGCACGGTACATGGCCCCACTGTCGATGTACACATAGTTGAGCGCTTCAGCGAGTTGCCTGGCCAGCGTACTCTTGCCGCAGGAGGACCAGCCGTCGATGGTGATGATGATTTTTTTTCCTTTTGCCATAACCATTTGCCTGCACACAAAAATGCACAAAAAACCCTGAAGTGCTGAGAAACCTTCAGGGTTTATATATTATTTTAAAAGGCGGTAACGTTTACTCCGGTTATACTTCAGACTTTTCCTTGGCCTTTTCCTTCAGGGCGAATTTGATCTTTGACTTTTCCTTATCGAGGTCGGCTTCCAGGATATCACCCTGTTTGATGTTCATGTTCAGGATCTCTTCTGCCAGGGGATCTTCCAGGTATTTCTGGATGGCCCGGTGCAGGGGACGTGCGCCAAACTGCTGGTCGTATCCTTTTTCGGCCAGGAAGTTTTTGGCATCGTCGGTAAGCTCCAGGGTAAAGCCCAGTTGTACCAGTCTCTTCATCACCCCCTTCATCAGGATATCGATGATCTCGAAGATGTGTTCCTTGTTCAGCGAATTGAAGATGACGATGTCATCCACGCGGTTCAGGAACTCAGGACTGAAGGTGCGTTTCAGCGCCTTTTCAATGACGGCCTTATTGTTTTCATCCGCATTGGAAGTGCGCGCCGAGGTAGCAAACCCTACACCGTCGCCAAAGTCCTTCAACTGGCGGGCGCCGATATTGGAGGTCATGATGATGAGGGTATTTTTAAAATCTACCTTTCTGCCCAAACCATCTGTCAGCTGACCATCGTCCAGCACCTGCAACAGGATATTGTAAATATCCGGGTGTGCTTTTTCGATTTCATCCAGGAGGATCACTGAGTAGGGTTTTCTCCTGACCTTTTCCGTCAGCTGGCCACCTTCTTCATAGCCCACATACCCGGGAGGTGCGCCAATCAGGCGGCTCACGGTAAATTTTTCCATGTACTCGCTCATATCGATACGCACCAGCGAATCCTCTGAGTCGAACATATATCTCGCCAGGGCCCTTGCCAGTTCGGTTTTACCGACACCGGTAGGTCCGAGGAATATAAATGTGCCAATCGGTTTCTTGGGATCTTTCAAACCCACCCGGTTACGCTGAATGGCCTTTACCACTTTCTGGATGGC
>DATJYH010000343.1:0-5471 GCA_035499675.1 Puia sp. | reverse complement strand
CCCGTACAGGAAAAGATCGCACGCCAGCCTATATTCCGGAAATTGAATTGAGGGAATATTACCTGCCGCAGTTCCGCGAAGCTATTCGTGCAGGGGCAGCTACCATCATGATCAATTCGGGAGAAATCAATGGAACACCCGTACACGCCAGCAAATACCTGTTGACCGATGTATTGCGGAAGGAGTTGGGTTTCCAGGGCCTGATCGTAACAGACTGGGAAGATATCATTCGCCTGCACACCCGGCACCTGGTTGCCAATTCACCCCGGCAGGCTGTTGTAATGGCTGTCAATGCCGGCATCGATATGAGCATGGTTCCCGGCGACTATTCATTTTTTGATTTGTTGAAAGAAGCTGTGCAAAAAGGAGAAGTGCCGATGAGTCGTATAGACGATGCCGTTCGGCGCATACTCACACTAAAGATGCGACTTGGATTGTTTGATAACCCTTATCCTGAAAAAGAGGCTGCCGCGAATTTTGGCAAGCCCGCCTACCAGGGAGTAGCCCTGGATGCCGCTCATGAAGCCATGACCCTGCTGAAAAACCAGGACAATATATTGCCCCTGTCAAAGAACATGAAGGTACTGGTGGCAGGCCCGTCGGCACAAAGCATCAGTGCGCTGAATGGCTGCTGGTCCTATACCTGGCAGGGAAAGGAAGAACAATGGTACCCGGCCGACAGCCGGAACATTGCGCAGGCAGTGGCGGATAAAATCGGAGGTGGAAATATCATAGTAGGAGGTGGAAAGGGCTTTGATCATCCGGACAATTATGATGCGGATAAACTAAAAACAGCAGCGGGTTCCGCGGATGTGATTGTGTTGTGCATAGGTGAAAATGCTTATGCGGAGAGCCCTGGAAATACGGGGGACCTTGCGTTGCCGGAGAATCAGTTGCAGCTTGTCAGGGCTGCCGCTGCCACTGGCAAACCGGTCGTACTCGTTTTGACGGAGGGTAGGCCACGGCTGATTACTTCAATCGAGCCGCAGGTCAAAGGTATCCTGATGGCCTACTGGTCGGGTAAGAAAACGGCTGAGGCGGTGGCGGACGTTTTATTTGGCGACTATAATCCGGATGGACGGCTCCCGTTCAGTTATCCACGCAGCATGGGTGAGATGGTCCTGTATGATCGAAAACATACGGAAGACGTGCGTGAGATCTTTAATGAGAACATGACCTGGGATGGCTACAATCCTTTGTTTCCTTTCGGATGGGGACTCAGCTACAGCAATTTTGAATACGGAGCCCTTCAATTGAGCTCCACCACACTCAAGGGCTCCGATAAACTAACGGTGAGCATTACCGTAAAAAACAGTAGTTCTCGGGATGGGAAACATACTGTTGAATTGTATTCGCACCAGCACTATGCCAGCATCACTCCGAGCACCATGCGTTTGCGCGCCTTTCAAAAAATATTCCTGAAAGCCGGGGAAAGCCGCACCGTTTCCTTTGTAGTAGATAAAATGGATTTTGCTTTTGTAAATGCTGACCTTAAAACGGTGACCGAACCGGGGGATATTGATGTAATGATCGGAGACAGAAAGGCTACGTTTAGTTATGTGAAGTGATGAGGGAGGAGATGAGGTACGGGATACGGGATGCGGGATATCTTCTCAATGGCGATGAGCAAAAATTTTGTACGGGACAATAATTGGTTTACCTGGCCGTTAAATATGCGAATGAATCACTCATAAACTGAAGTTTTTAGCCTGGGTTTCTACCCGGGCTTTTTTATGCATGGTGGCGGTTTAGCGGCTCTTTTCTTTTTTTGCCGCCCATAAAAACCGAAATCCCTAAATTGAGCGGCTAATAACCTTGCAAACATGGGCAATACACAGGCAATTCCTTTTTCATTTCCAGGCAAATCCTCACTCGGGAATAAACCCATCACCGTATTGGCCGGTGATGTAGGAGGAACGAAAACAAACCTGGCGATGTTTACTGCAACAGCGGCAATAATTGACCTGGTCAGGGAGGCTACTTATCCGTCTTCGAAATATCCTTCCTGTATTGACATTCTGCTTGATTTCATAAAAGTGAACCCCGGCATCAAACCGGGCAGGATCTGCCTGGGAGTTGCGGGGCCTGTTCTACAGGGCAAGGTGGAAATAACCAACCTCGGGTGGGACCTCGACAGCGAGGATATCCGGAAGTCGACGGGTGTAACAGATGTGGTGCTGATCAACGACCTCGAGGCTACGGCTTACGGACTGGCTGCATTAGAGGAGGATGATTTTATTACTATTCATCAGGGGCCGGATCGGTATGCCGGTAATATTGCCATTATTGCGCCCGGAACAGGCTTGGGGGAAGCGGGGTTGTTTTGGGATGGTGAATGCTATCATCCTTTTCCTACCGAGGGCGGGCATACCGATTTTGGTCCGCGTACCGAACAGGACATAGAACTGCTGCATTATCTACAGGGAAAATATGAAATTGTGAGCTGGGAAAAAGTCATTGCAGGCCCCGGCATTGCGGACATCTATGATTTTCTTTGCGACGTAAAAAAAAGAAAACGGGCGGAATGGCTGCAACAGAAGTTGGCAGAAGAAGACCCGTCCGCCGTAATCAGTCAGTCTGCGCTGGATGAAAAAGATCCTGTTTGTGAGGAAACCATGCAACTTTTTATCCGCTACCTGGCCAGGGAATGTTCCAACCTGGTGCTTAAAATTAAGGCTACCGGCGGACTTTACCTGGGTGGAGGCATTCCGCCAAAGATCAGTTCGCTGCTACAACAAAATGTTTTCTACGACAATTTCCTCGACAACGACCGCATGCAGCACCTGGTAAAAAAAATTACGGTCAAAATTATTCTCAACAGCAAGGCAGCTTTACTGGGCGCCGGCTGGTTTGGCGCGTACGGGATCGTAAACAAATAAGCGCCATTTTTTTATTTCGACGGATGAATCGCCGCGTTCACAGCATTTCGATTTGTTTTTTCTGTAATTTCATTTTCAAATCGATTTGTTATGCCATCACGTCGCGTATTTCTCCGGCAGGCATCCCTGGCAACGACCGGGTTGTTGTTCAGCAAAGCCTCCTGGTTCAAAGACTACCCGCTGATCGGGTTGCAACTCTACACAGTCCGCAACGATATCGGGAAGGATGTAAAAGGTACCATTGCGAAAGTGGCCGCCGCAGGATACACATCCGTTGAGGTATTCGGGTACAACAATGGGAAATTTTTCGGCCTTACGCCGGAGGAATTCCTGGCGGTGATCAGGCAAAACAACCTGAAAACCCCCAGTGGGCACTACGGTATGTCAAATTTCCTGGTCAAGGGCGATGAGGATGACCTGAAACGGACCATTGCAGATGCGGCAAAAATGACACATGATTTTGTGGTGGTGCCCTTCCTGACCGCCAACATGCGCACCAGCCTGGACGACTATAAAAGCCTCGCGGCAAAACTCAATAAGGCGGGCGAAGCCGCCAAGAGTGCTGGTATGCAACTGGCCTACCACAATCACAATTTTGAATTTAAAGACTGGGGTGGCGGTCAAACAGGGTTTGACGTATTTGTGAAAGAAACCGATCCCAAACTGGTGAAATTTGAACTTGACATGTACTGGGCCACCCGGGCCGGGAAGGACCCCATTCAGCTGATCAAAGCCAACCCCGGGCGGATTTCCATGTGGCATATCAAGGATATGGCATCAAAACAGGCTCCAACCTTTGATGTGATGGGTGATCAGTATTTCACAGAGGTAGGGACCGGTATCATCAATTACAAAGAGATATTCAAGTACAAAAAAGAATCCGGCATGAAATATTTCTTTGTGGAACAGGACCAGGTAAAGATGCCGGTGTACGACAGCATCGCAAAAAGCCTGCAATACATCAAACAACATATCCTGAGTTAACCTTAAGCCATCCAGTGTGGATCGACAGGAAGCTACTGGCATGACATACTGCGCGCGACCATTCCGGAACGATGCTGTGCTTTCGCTCGGGGTGCCGGGTTATTTTTCACTTCTCCAAACATTGTATTCATGACCAATCGACGTTCATTCCTGCAGCAGTCGTCTGCGCTCGTTGGTGGCACCATGCTGACGGCCGCGCTGAGCCCGGATATATTGGCGGCCTGGCAAAAGAAAATAAGTCCCGGCGACCGGTTGATGGTCGGGGCGATCGGTGTCAACGGTATGGGATTCTCCGATCTCACCTCGGCCCTGAAAGTACCTGGCGTGCAGCTCGCCGCAGTTTGCGACGTGGATAAGAATGTGTTGGACAAAAGAATGGCGGATCTTACGAAAATGAAAATAGATCTGTCGGGGGTTCAAACCTACAATGACTACCGCCGGGTATTGGACCGCAAGGATATTGATTTTGTCATCATCGGTACGCCGGATCACTGGCATGCGCTCATTATGATGGAAGCCTGCCAGGCAGGTAAGGATGTGTATGTGGAGAAACCAGTGGGCAACTCAATCGGCGAGTGCCGTGCAATGGTGGCCGCTCAACAGAAATACCATCGCGTGGTCCAGGCGGGGCAATGGCAACGCAGCCAGCAACATTTCAAGGACGCGATAGATTTCGTATATACGGGCCAGTTAGGAACGATCCGGACGGTAAAAGTCTGGTGTTACCAGGGATGGATGAAACCCGACATACAACGACCGGACGGCGTTCCGCCGCCTGGATTGGATTATGAAAAGTGGCTCGGGCCCGCACCCAAACGACCCTATAATGCGGGGCGTGTCCATTTTAATTTTCGATGGTTCTGGGACTATGCCGGTGGTCTCATGACGGACTGGGGTGTACACCTGCTGGACTATGGACTATTGGGCATGAAAGCTGATGTGCCAAAGGCTGTATCTGCACTGGGGGGAAAGTTTGCCTATCCCGACCTGTACGAGGAAACACCCGATACGCTGTTAACGATCTATGAATTTGATGGATTCAACCTGTTGTGGGATCACGCCATGGGAATTGATAACGGGTCGTACGGACGCGATCACGGTGTTGCATTCATCGGGAATAATGCTACGCTGATTCTCGGTCGCTGGGGTTGGGAAGTACTGGAAGAACGTAAAAGTAGAAACAAGATATCCAAACCATTGGCCGCTCCGGTTGACAACGGACTTGACCTTCATTGGGTCAATTTTGTGAATGTAATGCGCTCCCGGAATATGGAGGACCTCCATTGCTCCATAGCTGATGGTGCCCATGTGGCCACCGTAGCCCAGATGGGCAACATTTCTTTCCGCAGTGGCCAGCGCCTGGTTTGGGACAGGCCGGCGGGTCAATTTACCGATGCGGCCATCAACGCAAAATACCTGATGAAGGAATATAACAACGGATATAGGTTACCGATAGTCTAAAAAGTTGACAGTTGACAGTGAACAGATGACAGCATCGATGGCCGATGTTCGATGGCCGATCACGTCCGCCATAGCCTCAGCGTAGGCGGATGGCTGTTTTCCTATACAATATTCAAATTATTGGATGGCAGGTTGATGGGCCGCCCG
>DATJYH010000342.1:0-3253 GCA_035499675.1 Puia sp. | reverse complement strand
TTAACATCGACATCCCGTTCAGTTATTATTTCCTGGATGATCGATTTGCGTCCTTGTACGCCGCGGAACAAAAAACGGGGCAGATATTCACCATGTTTGCCGTTATCGCCATCCTGATCGCCAGCCTGGGTCTCTTTGGATTGGTTGCATTTACCGCCGAACAACGTGCCAGGGAAATCGGGATACGCAAGGTGCTGGGCGCATCTGTACAGCAAATGCTGCTCCTGCTTTCTAAAAAGTTCATGTCGCTCGTGGGCATTGCCTTTATCATTTCCACCCCCGTTACCTGGTGGATGATGCATCGCTGGCTTGACAATTTTGCCTATCGTATCCAAATCAGCTGGTGGATGTTTCCCCTGGCCGGTTTTTGTGCACTGTTTGTAGCCATGGCGACAGTAAGCTATCAAACCATCCGCGCTGCCACCGCCAACCCGGTTGAATCATTGAGAACAGAGTGAGAACAAATTTGCAAATTCTGCAGGTGTAGCATTCCTGTGTAATTCGAAATATCATTTACACCGGATTTTTGAGAATGCACATTGGCAATTTGAAAATTTTGTAACCAGTTTTTAGCAGTTTAAAAAACGTCATTTACAGGAGTGTTGTCCATTTGCACATTCGCACATTTTCCTTAGATTTATGTCCCGCGTTCACCTGCCTAAATATTCTCCGCATGAGCAAATATGCTATCCTTTCGTATCTGGTCCTGTTTCAATTTGTTTGCTATGCGCAGGAGAGTACTCCGGACAGCGCTGTCATCAGCAGGATCCGCGAGGAGGGGTTGCATCATTCGCAGGTAAGATTTATTGCGGGTCATATCACGGATATATCAGGGCCGAGACTTACCAATTCCCCCGGCTTTTTCCGTGCGGGGCATTGGGCGGTCGATGCGCTGAAACAATGGGGATTGACCAACGCCCAACTGGAACCCTGGGGTGAATTTGGGTATGGATGGAGCGTCGATAAATCATACATCGCACTCAGGTCGCCCTATTATGAACCCATTATCGGTTATGCGGTACCGTGGAGAGGAAGTACCAACGGTATGGTGACGGCCCCGGTGCTGATGCTCGATAAAATGGATTCTTCCTACTTAGCAGGATTGGCGGACAGGGTCCGGGGGAAGATCGTCCTGCTCAAAACTGCTGACACCGTGATCAAATCTGCATTCAGTGCCTACGCTACCCGCTATACCGACAAGGACCTGCTGGCGATGAAGGATGAATACATGATCACCGCGGCACAGCTGCAGTTTTTTTTACCGTCCATACGCAGGCAGCTGCTGATTGAAAAAATGTTGTCCCGTGAAGGAGCCGTAGCTGCCTTGAATATGAGCGGCGGTCGCGACGGTACCGTGCCCGTGGATGCCTTCGGCGGATACAGGAAAAACAGCCAGCCGGCGATCCCCGTTCTTAACATATCTAAGGAAGCTTATCTGAAAATGGAAAGGTTGCTGGAAGCAGGCCTGCCGGTTCAGGCCGAGCTGGATGTAAAAACATCATTCCACAAAGACGATACGCGGGGGTACAATGTGCTGGCCGAAATTCCGGGAACCGACCCGGTCCTGAGAAACGAGGTGGTGATGCTGGGCGGACATCTCGACTCCTGGTCGGGTGGTACGGGGGCTACGGATAATGGTGCGGGCTGCATTGTGATGATGGAAGCGGTCCGTATCCTGAAAACACTGGGATTGCAGCCCAGACGGACCATCCGCATCGCCCTCTGGAGCGGTGAGGAGCAGGGACTCCTGGGATCATTCAACTATGTAAAAAACCATTTTGGTGATCCCGCTGATATGCAGCTTAAACCGGAACAGGAAAAAATATCCGTGTACTTTAACCTGGATAACGGCACGGGTAAAATCCGCGGCATTTTCGATCAGGGAAACAAGGAGGCCGATGCCATTTTTTCCCAGTGGTTTAAAGATTTCCAGGACCTTGGCGCGGGAACCGTTTCCCAACACAATACCGGCGCTACCGACCATCTTTCCTTTGATGCCGTCGGCATCCCCGGTTTTCAGTTTATACAGGATCCGATTGAATACGAAACCCGCACGCACCATACCAACATGGACACCTACGACCACCTGCAGTTTGACGATTTGAGCCAGGCAGCAACCATTGTAGCAGCCTTTGTATACCGGGCGGCCATGCGGGCGGACAAATTTCCAAGAAAGCCGTTGCCCAAGCCGGAAAAATTCCTCTTCGCTGATTTTATGAACATTGAATAGCCGTGCGGCAATGCCTGTTCTTTTAACACGCCTTGAATGACCGCCTATGACCTACGACACTCTCCTGGCCAATATTTCCAGGCACATTTCGCTGACGCCGGAAGACGCGCGGTCGCTGATTTCGGTTATTGCTCTCCGTGAACTGTCCAAAAAGGATTCGCTGCTGCAGGAAGGTCAGCCCTGCAAATCCATCAACTTTGTTCATGCCGGCGCATTGCGGGCCTATTGCATCGACAAACAGGGAAAAGAAACGACCATCATGTTTGCACTGCCCGACTGGTGGGTGACCGATATGTATTGTTTTGTAAACCGCAAACCCGCCATGATGTTTATTGAAGCCATCGATAACAGCGTCGTATTTCAAATACAGAAAGATGATTTCGATAAGCTTTTTTCCCTTATCCCCAAGTTTGAGAAATGGTTCCGTGTACTGATGCAAAATGCGTACATCCGGGAACAACTCCGGATCATCGAAAATCTTTCCCTGTCGGCTGAAGAGCGCTATGACAATTTCCTGAAAAAATATCCGCAGGTGGCGCAGCAGGTCCCCCAAAAACAAATCGCCTCCTACCTGGGTATCACGCCCGAGTTCCTGAGTACCATCAGAAAAAATAAGACCAGGGGTCCGATTTCTTAATCTATCTTAATTCCCCGGCACCGAACTGTTTCTTTCTTTGTGTAATAAATAATTCACGCTATGATGATTCTTATCGCAGGCCCATACCGGAGTGGCACACAGGACAACCCCGTGCTGATGCGGCAGAACCTCGACAAACTTGAATCGGTGACCCTGCCATTGTTCCGCTTGGGGCACACACCGATGATCGGGGAATGGGTGGCATTGCCCCTGCTAAGGTTGGCCGGATCCGTCAAACCCGGCGACAAAGCTTATGAAGAAATACTGTATCCAGTAGCCCGGCGCCTGCTCACAAAATGCGATGCCGTACTTCGACTGCCGGGCGCCTCCAAAGGAGCCGACGACGATGTACAACTCGCGAAGGAAATGGGATTACCGGTATATTA
>DATJYH010000341.1:0-3125 GCA_035499675.1 Puia sp. | reverse complement strand
CTGCAGCAATACCGGCCCGGTTTCCCTCAACTTTTTAGCTCGATGGGTTGTAACGAAGCTTTTCGTGACGGGAACCAGGACGCCAACAATGCCACTACCAGGATGGTGGTGAGCACCAGGATAAAATCAAAGGGATCCAGTTTTACGGGATAGTAATCGATCAGGAAGGAATCCCCCTGCAGGGGTACGAGTTTATACTTTACCTGCAACCAGCAGGTGAGAAGGGCTAATCCAAAACCCACCGCGCCTCCCAACATGGCCAGCAACAATCCCTCACTCAGGAATATTCGTTGTATATATTGATTACCGGCTCCCAATGCCTTCAGCACCTGGATGTCTTTTTGTTTTTCCAGCACCAGCATGGTCAACGCACCCACCATGTTAAACGCCGCCACCACCAGGATCATCGACAATACCGCATAGATAACCCATTTTTCCATCCGCATCACACCGTACAGTCCCTTGTTTTGTTCATACCTGGTTTGCACCTGGTATTCGCTCCCAAACAATTGTTTCAACTTTGACTGAATAGCTACCGCCTGCTCAGGATCTTTCAGCGATATTTCCACCGCACTGTACTCATCCGGCGCTAATCCAAGCATTCTTTTGATAAACGGAAGATTGGTGATCACATATTGCTGATCAAAATCCTGTTGGATGATAAAAGTTCCCGTGGCCGCCATATTACCGGTGCTGATGGATGCCATCGGGTCGGCCGACTCCCCGCTGTTTCCCTTTTTGAACAGGTATACCGATAAAGGACTGATGCTCCGGTCGGCCTCCAGTCCCAGCGCATTTTCAATACCCGCGCCCAGGATGGCGCCGGGTTCGTCCGCGGTGCCCAGGTCAAACTTCCCTTTCACAAGCTTACGGGACACGCCTGCCACATGGCTATAATTGCTGTCCACTCCTTTCAGGTAAATAACCGATTGTGTTTCCCCGTACTGCAGAAAGGCCTTGTCTTCTACCACCAATGAGTAACCGCTGATGGCGGGTAGCCCGTTCAATGCGCGAAGTTGTTCCGGGGAAAACGAGATGAACTTTCCACTGCGGGGCCCTATGCGAATATCTGTATAAAAGGAAGAGTAGAGCGACTTCACCAAATCCTCCAGGCCATTGAACACACTCAATACGATGATCAGCGAAGCAGTTCCGACCACAATGGCAGCCATACTCACCCATGCAATGATGTTAATGGCATTGGTTGTTTTCTTTGCCTTGAAATACCGCCATGCAAAAGTGAGAAACATGTGGGAGATGATTGGTGATAGTGCTGTACAACGGGTATGCTGACCGACGATACAGCCAGTTGATTATTCTTTTTTCCCGGGAGCGGATTCTCCCTGTTTGATCTGGTTGAAGAGATTTTCCATTTTGTCGACATAGTCAAGCGTATCATCCAGGAAATACGACAACTGTGGCATATTGCGCAACTGTCGCCTGACCGATTGCACCAGTTCTTTTTTGATCTCCCAACTTCTTTCTTCAATTTTTTTCATACTGGCCTGTTTGTCTGCTGCTTTAAACAGGCTCAGGTAAACCCTGGCTTCCAGCAGATCGGGCGTTACCTTCACCGAAGAGATGGATACCATGGCGCCGTCCAGTACGGACAGGCCCAGGCGCTGAAAAATATGATTTAATTCTTCTTCCAGCAAGGCCCCTACCTGCTTCTGGCGCTTTCCTTCTTGCATACTCTTAACAATTTTCATTGTAAATTTACAGCTTATTGTCCAAGCGGCAAGCCAGGCATTTCCTGTCGTCCGATTAAGGACCTTACATACATGAAAAGATTTTCCACGATTTTAGGGTATTTGCGGGATCAGAAACGTTCAATCTTACTCTATTTTGTCTTTAACCTACTCTCCATTTTGTTTTCGCTGGTTTCCCTGGCGATGCTCGCGCCTTTTTTACAATTGTTGTTCGGAAAGGAAAAACTGCAGGATGTGCAGCCTGTATTTGTTTTTTCAGCCAGTGGCATATTGAATTACCTCAAATATGTGCTCAGTCTCCTCATCAGGCAGCACGGCGAAATATTCGCCCTCGCCGCCATTTGCTTGATCATCATTGTTTCGATCCTGCTCAAAAATGCTTTCCTGTACCTGTCGTACCGTGTACTCGCGCCTATGCGCAATCATGTTATGACGAGATTAAGAGCTGATCTTTACAGCAAGATCCTGGAGCTGCCCATTGGTTTTTTCACGGAACAACGAAAAGGAGATATCATCAGCCGGATGAGCAATGACGCCAACGAAGTGGAGTGGAGCGTGATGAGCACACTGGAAGGATTGATCCGCGATCCGATGAATATCCTGATCATCCTCGTTTCCCTGGTATTTCTCAGCCCCCTTCTTTCACTCTTCCTTTTTATATTACTGCCGTTAACCGGATTTATCATTGGAAGGGTGAGCCGGTCGCTGAAAAAACAATCCAATACAGCACAGGAACAACAGGGGGTCCTGATGTCAATCCTGGACGAAACCCTGGGTGGTTTGCGCGTCATCAAAGCATTTAATGCTGAAGGGTTATTGAAAAATAAATTCTTTGAGACCAACAACTATCTCAATCATGTCCGCAACCGGATCATGTTCCGCAGGGATATGGCCTCTCCGATGTCGGAATTCCTGGGCGTGCTGGTCCTTTGCTGCGTACTCTGGTTTGGCGGCAGGCTGGTTCTTTCGGGCAAGGCAGGATTACAGCCCGACGCGTTTATCACCTATATCGTATTTTTCACCCAGATCATCAACCCGGCCAAATCCCTGTCCACCGCTTATTACAATGCGCAACGCGGCAGCGCGGCCATTGCACGTATCGAGGCCATTCTGAAGGCGCCGGTTACTGTGCAGGACCCAGTGCATCCGAAAACGCTGGAATCATTCCGGGATAATATTGAGTTCAATAATGTTTCTTTTGCTTATGATGATGCGGTCATCCTCGAGAATATCAACCTGAAAATTCAAAAGGGGAAGACTGTGGCGCTGGTTGGTTCATCCGGCGCAGGTAAATCTACCCTGGCCGACCTGGTACCCCGCTTTCATGATGTGACTTCGGGCGAATTACGCATTGACGGCATCAACATCAAAGAATATTCGATTCATTCACTCCGCGGCCAGATGAGTATCGTTACC
>DATJYH010000340.1:0-2414 GCA_035499675.1 Puia sp. | reverse complement strand
TGAAGATGAAGTGCAGAAACTGGTACAACTCGAAGCCAATCCCTATATCGGTTTTGAAAAAGAATTCCTGCGTTGGATGCTCTCTGACGGAGCCGGTGCGATGTTGTTAACGGATAAAAAAAACGACCAGGGGATAAACCTGCGCGTGGAATGGATTGAGGGGGGATCTTATGCCAACGAAATGGAGACCTGTATGTACATGGGCGGTGAAAAGCGTGCAGATGGAACATTGAAGAGTTACATGGAATATTCGCCGGAAGAACTTCTCTCGGAATCAATACTCAGCATTAAACAGGATGTCAAACTGCTGGGCGATCATATTATTCAGCTTGGTGGCATCAAATTGATGGAAGTGTTGCAAAAGAGAGGTGTGACTGTGGATGAAATCGATTATTACCTGCCCCATATGTCCAGCGAGTTCTTCCGGTCCAAGATGTATGATCAATTGCAGAAAAATGGTATGACCATTCCTTACGAAAAATGGTTTGTGAACCTGAGCAGTGTAGGGAATGTTGGCGCGGGGTCCATCTACCTGATGGTGGATGAATTGTTCCGCAGCGGAAAATTAAAGAAGGACGACAAGTTACTGCTGCTGGTTCCGGAGAGTGCCCGGTTTTCTTATTCATTCGCGCTCCTTACCGTTTGTTAGGGAATGATCCGGCACCGGTTCGCTGATGCACAATCTTAGCATATGAAAAAGGATGAAATCCCGCATGACCTGGGGGCTCTCGGAAAAATTACCCTGGAAGTTTGCTACACCGTTGATGAAAACGGCCACTATAGTACCGCCCTCAGCGAGGGCTGGGATGTAAAGGCCAAGGCGCTCGAAGTGGCCTGGCAGGATGTGGAAAACCGCATTGAGGCCGCCCGGCAAAAAGTGCTTAACCGGGAAGCAAGTCCCCTCCTTTATTTTATGGAGCTGAAACTGATGGACGTGCCCATTGTGGCTGCCTATACCGGCTTTTGGAAGTGGCAGGTAAAACGGCACCTCAAACCCGGCGTGTTTAAAAAACTATCGGATAAAAAACTCGGCAGGTACGCGACGATATTTGAAACCCGTGTGGAAGATTTAAAAAACATGAACGTACATGAAGCTTGACTACCGGCATCTGCAGGCTGCTCACTGCGAAAACGGTGTAACCACCAGTTTGCTGAGGCATAACGGGATCATCCAGATCACAGAGCCGCTTGCCTTTGGGATCGGCTCCGGGTTGTTTTACATCTATATTCCCTTCATGAAGATCAATAACGGGCCGGCGATCGCTTTCCGCACCCAACCCGGCCTGATTTTCAAAAGGACCTGTAAATCACTCGGCATACCCGTTACCCGGAAAAAATTCAATTCCCGCGAAGAGGCCGCCAAGGTACTGGAAGACTGTCTTCGGTCAGGCCAGCCCGTTGGTTGCCAGGTAGGGGTATATTACCTGACCTATTTCCCAAAGGAGTACCGCTTTCACTTCAACGCGCATAACATCATCGTATTTGGCAAGGAAGAAGACAGGTTCCTCATCAGCGACCCGGTCATGGAAACAGCAACCAGCCTCAGCAGTTATGAACTGGACCGGGTGCGTTTTGCCAAGGGCGCTTTTGCTCCCCGGGGTCAGCTCTATTATCCTTCGGTTAAAAAACCAGTGACCGATGAACAGATGCGCCGGGCCATCAAAACGGGTATTAAAAGAAACGTACGGGACATGCTCTACATCCCCGGAAACATCGCCGGCATTCGGGGAATCAGGTATACGGCCGGGAAAATACGAAAATGGCGCGACCGCTTGGGGCAGGAAAAAGCGGGCAGCTATCTCGCCCAATTGGTAAGAATGCAGGAGGAGATCGGCACAGGTGGGGGAGGATTCAGGTTTATTTACGGTGCCTTTCTCGAAGAGGCGCATGGCTATATACCCGTGGATGAACTACTCGGCATTTCAAAAAAATTCACGCAGGCAGGTGACCTTTGGAGAACGGCCGCCGTACAGGCTTCCGGCATTTATAAAGGAAGGTTGGGGAGCCAGGCAGATTTCGATGTGATGAGCGACTACCTGCTTGAAATTGCCGATCTCGAAAAACAGGCATTCCGTGCATTGTCCAACATAAAATGGCCGGCATGAGCGTGCTGGCCGTTGAAATAGAAAATCTCAGCTTTCGCTACAAGGGGCAGTCCAGCCCATTCATCGACCGGCTCAGCCTGCAGATAGAGGATACCGCACGTTTTGGTTTATTTGGTCCCAACGGGGCCGGCAAAACCACCCTCATGAACCTGATGACCGGGTTGTTGTCGTATCACCAGGGACATATCCGCCTGCTTGGACAGGAAGTTGGCCGGCATCAGAAAAAAACCAACACAGTTTTTGGATTTGTTCCCCAGGATTTTTCTTTTTACCAGGAGTTGACCCCGCTCGAAAATCTGCAGTTCTTTG
>DATJYH010000339.1:0-10210 GCA_035499675.1 Puia sp. | reverse complement strand
CCCCAAAGCGTAGGCCATCAGTCCCAACAGCAGCACCATGCCCACCATTTGCGCGTATTCCATGAATTTATCGCTGGGTTTTCGGCCGGTGATCATTTCCGCCAGCGTAAACAGGGCATGCCCGCCATCCAGCGCAGGAATCGGCAAAATGTTCATAAATGCCAGCAGGATGCTGAATACCGCTGTCAGTTGCCAAAAGCTCTGCCAGTCCCAAACGCCGGGAAAAATATTGGCCATCGTTACCACGCCACCCAGCGAGTCCTGCACTTTAACTTCCTTGGAAGTAAACAGCAGTCCCAGGTTATGGATATAGTCCGTAAGGGTCTGTATGCTTTTTTTAATGCCGGCAGGCACAGCTTCCGGAAGGCTGTAGCGGATCTGTTTGCTGCCCAGGACCTGGTCCACGCTCTGGTAACGAATTCCGATGTCCCCTTTGTCGGAGAGTACCACGCGGGTGGCAATGGTATCATGGCCATTCCGGAGGAATATCATCGATATGGGTGTTCCCTTGAGTTTTTCCAGTGAATCAAATACGGGAGCGTTGTAAATATCCGTGTTAAAATGAACGGTGCGGCCATTGAACCCGATGAGGGTATCGCCTTTTTGCACGCTGCCTTCCTGGATCTTTGCTGTGGGCAGCACGGAATCAACGATCATGGGTATGCGAATATAGGTAAAGCCCCCGAGCCTGTTTTTGTTCAGCTGGTTGATGAATCCCGGCGGAATGGCGATGTCCATTTGTTGCCCGTTGCGGTCGATGGTGATCGATTTGGCCTGCTCCATGATGATGCGGGAGCCCACGGTGCCGAGTTTTTCAACCGGTTTGCCGGCCACCGCAACGATCTTATCTCCATCCTGCACCCCGATCTTCCTGGCCAGGCTATCGGCGTATACGCCGTACTTCAGGTTGCTGGCGGGAATATATCTTTCGCCCCATACCCACATGATCATGATAAAAATGACGAAGGCCAGTAACACATTTACGGTAACACCTCCCAGCATGATGATCAGCCGCTGCCAGGCGGGTTTGCTCCGGAACTCCCAGGGCTGGGCAGGTTGTTTCATCTGCTCCTTATCCATGCTTTCATCAATCATACCGGCAATTTTGACGTAACCGCCAAAGGGGATCCAGCCGAGACCGTATTCGGTTTCGCCAATCTTCTTTTTAAACAGCGAAAACCATGGATTGAAAAAAAGATAGAATTTTTCTACCCGGCATTTGAACCAGCGGGCAGTTAAGAAATGTCCCAATTCATGCAATACCACCAGTATGGAAATGGATAAAATGAACTGCAGTATTTTGATGCCGACTACGGACCAGTCGATCGCTAATAGTATCATATGGTATAATTTCTACATGCTGTTTTTCAAATGTTCGTCATATGCGGACGCTGCAGTCCGGCCGGTTGATGCACGCCATTTTCATAGTTTGATCAGGGAAGCCGCGAAATTACGGGCCTCGGCATCGCTTTCAAAATAATCTTCCAGGCTGGGCTGTGCTATGAACGGCACATGCTGCATGGTGCGTTCAATCAGGTCGGTCATGTCCAGGAACCCGATCCGGTTCCTTAAAAACGCATAAACGCCAATTTCATTGGCTGCATTCAAAACACAGGGCAGGTTACCCCCCTTGTTCAGGGCCTCCGTGGCCAGGGTAAGGTTCCGGAATGTTTTCAGGTCGGGTTCCTCAAAGCTCAGTTTGTTTGGTTTTTTGAAATCGTATCGCGGAAAATGATTGGCGATGCGTTGGGGAAAAGAGAGTGCGTACTGGATGGGCAGTTTCATATCGGGCAGGCCCAGTTGCGCCTTGATGCTCCCGTCCTCGAACTGGATCATGCTGTGGATGATGCTTTGCGGATGGATGACTACCTGCACCTGGTCGGGTTTGAGGTTGAAGAGCCATTTGGCCTCGATCATTTCCAGTCCTTTGTTCATCAGCGTAGCGGAGTCGATGGATATCTTGGCGCCCATTTTCCAGTTGGGATGCTGCAACGCATGATCTCTTTTTACATTGACCAGGAAATTCGGTTTCTTCCCGAGAAAGGGACCGCCGGAGGCGGTCAGGATTATTTTTTCAATCCGGTTCCTGGTTTCGCCCACCAGGCACTGAAATATCGCCGAATGTTCCGAATCAACGGGAATAATGGGTGCCCGGTACTCCACCGCTTTTCGCATCACAATATCACCAGCCACCACCAGGGTTTCCTTATTGGCCAGGGCAATCGTTTTACCCTTCATCACCGCCTGCAATGTGGGCTTGAGACCCGCGAAACCGACTATGCCGGCAAGCATGATGTCATAAGAATCCATGGCTGCCACTTCCTGTAATGCATCCGCCCCCGCAAATACCTTGATGGGCAGCGAGGAAAGTTTCTCCCGCACTTTCTGGTATTTTTTTTCGTCACCAATCACAACGATATTGGGTACCGTTTCCTGCGCCTGTTTTACCAGGAGTTCATCGTTGCTCTGCGCGGTCAGCACGTCAACGGAAAATTTATCACGATTGGCAGCAATGACTTCCATGGCCTGAACACCGATGGAGCCGGTTGAACCAAACAGGGCAATACGTTTCTTGGGTTGTCCGTTCGACATGCAGTTACGGTAATAAGTCGTTAAAAGTAATGAAATTCAGGATCAGGGGGCTGCCGGCAAATGGGGCATCATTCCACATATTTTTCCAACTGTTCGGCAAAACTTCGATCGTTGCTCAGGTGCGGCACTTTATTCTGGCCGCCCAGCTTGCCGATGGATTTCATGTAGTCGATGAAACCATTCTTTTTGACCGGGTGTATTTGCAGTGGTTCAAGGATATTACCTGAGATCAGGTCGTCGTAATAAATATTTTTCGACCGGAGATTGCTGTCTATTTTTTGCGCAAACCGATGGATGTCCGCCGGCCTGTTTTCAAACTCGATAAACCATTCGTGAAAGGATTTTCCTTCCCCCTGCACGCGGATCATCGGCGCCACGGTGAATTCGGTGATCTGTACCCCTTCCTCGCTGGCTGCCTTCATCAGGCTGTATTCTACTTCTTCCCCGATCACGTGTTCACCAAAAGCAGAAATAAAATGTTTGGTCCTCCCGGTAACCACGAGGCGATAGGGGTTGAGTGATACAAATTTTACGGTGTCGCCGATATTGTATCCCCATAACCCCGCATTGTTGTTAATGATCAGGGCATAGTTTTCACCCAGCTTTACATCTTTCAAATTAAGACGGGTCGGTGATTCTTTGAATATTTCTCCGGCCGGAACAAATTCATAAAAGATGCCACTGTTGGTATTCAGCAACAATCCTTCGGCATCCCGCGTGTCCTGGAAGGCAAAAAATCCTTCCGAGGCGGGATATGTTTCGATGGTATCAATTTTTTTGCCGATGCTGTCGAACAGTTTTGCCTTGTAGGGTTCAAAGTTTACGCCACCATGCACCAGCACAGAGAAGTTTGGAAAGATGTCCCTGATCTCTTTTCCTGTTTTTTCCGTCAGCCGGTCAAAATACATCTGCACCCAGGGTGGTATGCCGCTGATCAGGGTCATATCCTGTTGGATGGTTTCTTCCACGATCTTGTCCAGCTTGGCCTCCCATTCCTCCATGCAATTGGTTTCGTAGGAGGGAAGTTGGTTGGTACGCAGGTAATACGGTATGTGATGGTTGACGATGCCGCTCAGCCGGCCTGTTGGAATGCTTCCGATCCGCTCCAGTTCGGGTGAGCCCGACAGGAAGATCATTTTCCCGTCGGAGAATTTTGTGTTGCCCGTTTCTGCCATATAATTCAGCAGGGCATTGCGGGCCGTATTGATGTGATTGGGGATGGATTCCTTGCTGATGGGTATGTATTTCACACCGCTGGTGGTGCCTGAAGTTTTGGCGAAATAGATCGGCATACCCTTCCAGAGAATATTGTGTTTTCCTTCCTTGATCTGGTCGATGTATTTCCGGAATTGTTCGTAATCACGCAGCGGTACCGCCTTTTTGAAGTCTTCATAGGTCTTCACTTGTTCAAGGTGGTGTTCTTTTCCAAACGCGGTGTTGCTGCCCACTTTTAAAAGATTCCGGAAAATAGCGTCCTGGTCTGCAATCGCCGAACCCATGTCACGCCGGATGCTCCGGTGTATGAATGAAGCAAAGGGTTTCGCTAAGAAAGATTTAAATTTCATATTCATCAGGCAGGCAAAAATAGCGAAACAAACCTACATGAAACGGGCCAATTGATGTTACGATTATGGTAAATGTTTTGCCCGGGACCGGAAACAGCAGCCGTTGAAAATCAGGCCATCTCCCGGGGCGTTGTGCGAAAAAAGACCGGTGAAATTTGCCCCCCGGGGCTGCCCGGCCGGGCAATTTATCCCGGGTGGTCTCTTTTTTGAAAGGAAATGGAATATTTTTGACCCTACCTTTCCATTTTTGAGCGAATACCCCTACCTTTGCAGCCCTAATATTGTACAGTTATGTTCGCAGTTGTAAAAATAGCCGGTCAGCAATTCAGGGTTGAAAAGGACCAGACCCTGTATGTTCCTCATATTGAAGGGAACGCAGGTGATAAAGTTGTTTTTTCAGAAGTGTTACTGGCCGGGGGCGCGGATAGCCTGGCTGTCGGCAAGGATGTAAAAGCCACCATCAAGGCCGAAATCCTTGACCAGGTGAAGGGTGATAAAGTGATCGCTTTTAAAATGAAGCGGAGAAAAGGATTTCGCAAGAAACATGGTCACCGTACCCACTATACCAAAATCAAGATCAGCGAAATCGCTTAATGATGCGGGATAGTTGGCAGGGCCCACGAACAGCGGACAACAGCATCAATCATCAATCAACAGCATTTAAATTCTGAGATATGGCTCACAAGAAAGGCGAAGGCAGTGTAAAGAACGGTCGCGACTCGCAAAGCAAACGCTTGGGCGTAAAAATCTTTGGCGGGCAACCGGCTGTTGCAGGTAACATCATCGTTCGTCAACGCGGTACAGAGTATCATGCCGGTAAAAATGTTGGCGTTGGAAAAGATTTTACCTTATTCGCACTGATCGACGGAGTGGTTGAATTTAAGAAGGGAAAAGCTGACAGGACCTTTGTCAGCGTACTTGCGGCAGAAGTAGGCGCTTAAAAAAAATTTGGAATATTTCAAAAAAATTTTTGGATGTTCCAAAGAAGTTTCTATTTTTACTATCGTAAGTTAATTTACTAACCACTTAAATTTTAAAAAAATGGCAACTGCAAAAAAAGCCGCTAAGAAAAAAGCTGCTCCTAAAAAGAAAGCTGCTCCTAAAAAGAAAGCTGCTAAGAAAGCTGCTAAGAAGAAATAAGTTTCTTCTCTTAGAAGGCAGAAAATATCAAAGTCCTCCGGTCAACCGGGGGACTTTTTGTTTTGTTACCTTAGCATTCCTTTTATATTCCCCATGCTATGACTGTTGATAACTATTACATAGCCGACCAGTTTTCGCTGCTTTCAAAACTGATGGACATCCATGGCGAAAACTCCTTCAAGGCAAAATCCTATTCCATCGCCGCCTTTTCCATAGAAAAATTGCCCGATCAGCTGTCCGCCATCCCGCGGGAAAAGCTCTTTTCGATCAAGGGGATCGGCGATGCCATCGGCAAAAAGATCATCGAGATCCTGGACAGCGGCGAGCTGGGCCTGCTCAGGGAATATGTAGCCAAAACCCCGCCCGGTGTCATGGAAATGCTCAACATCAAGGGGCTGGGTCCAAAAAAAATAGCCACCATCTGGAAGGAAATGGACATTGAGTCGATCGGAGAGCTGGTATACGCCTGTTATGAGAACCGCCTGTTGCTGTACAAGGGCTTTGGAGAAAAGACCCAGCACAATATCAGGGAAACCATTGAGTTTTATCTGAAGAACCAGGGCAGCCACCTGTATGCGGAAACGGAAAGCTTTGCCGCTGAGATCGACAAAACGCTAAAAAAACAATTTCCGGACGGTCGCTTTGCACTTATGGGCGAATTCCGCCGCCAGTTGGAAATCATCAACCAATTGGAATGGGTTTGTGTTACCATGCCAGACCAGCTGCAATCCTATTTCGAACAACATGGATTCAGCACAGTTTCGCAGGAGGCGGGGAAGATCATGTTCAGAGGGCCCGAAAACGTGAACCTTGGTTTTCATTGTGTCAGCAACGCGGAATACTTCCCGGCCTTGTTCAATGGCAGCTGCAGCGAGGCATTTCTCGAAAGCTGGAAAAAAGAATTTGGCGCAAACGGGCCTGCTCCGGTTTCTTCCGAGGAGGATTTTTTTACTTCCAATAAATTGCATTATATCCCACCCTTCTTACGCGAAAAAGAGACCATCCTACAGGCCGCCAAACAACATGCGGTGGACCAGGTGATTCAGCCCTCCGACATCAGGGCTGTCATTCACAGTCACAGCAACTGGAGCGATGGTTCCCATACCATCGAAGACATGGCAAAGGCCTGTATCGACCGGGGATTTGAATACCTCGTGATCAGCGATCACAGCAAGAGCGCGTTTTATGCCAACGGATTGACGGAAGAACGTATACGTGAACAGCATCGTTATGTTGACGAACTGAATGCAAAACTCGCGCCCTTCAAAATATTCAAAAGCATCGAATGCGACATCCTGAACGATGGACAGCTTGATTATTCAAATGCTGTCCTCGCCAGCTTTGACCTGGTGATCACTTCCGTGCATTCCAACCTCAAAATGACCGAGGAAAAGGCCATGATGCGCCTGCTGAGGGCCATTGAAAATCCCTATACCATGATCCTGGGACATATGACGGGCCGCCTGCTGCTGAGCAGGCCCGGTTATCCGGTGGACCATCATAAGATCATCGACGCCTGTGCGGCGCATAAGGTGGTGATAGAACTGAATGCCCATCCCCGCCGCCTGGACATCGACTGGCGCTGGATCGACTACGCATTGCAAAAGGACGTGCTGATTTCTATTGACCCCGATGCACACACGATTTCGGGATACGAGGATATCCGCTACGGCACCCTGGTGGCACAAAAGGCGGGGCTGACAAAAGAAAAAAATCTCAGCAGTTTCAGCCTGCAGCAAATGGAGACCTTCCTGGCAGAACGGAAAAAACAAAAAGGGATCAGTTAGGCTGGTTGGGGGAAGCCCGGAGTATGGGCAACTCTACAAAAAAGGTTGTGCCTTCACCTTCTTTGGTGTCAAACCAGATTTTTCCCCTGGCCTGTTCAACGATGGTCTTGCTCATGGCCAGTCCGAGGCCGGTCCCCGATGATTTGGTGGTAAAATTCGGCATGAAGATTTTCGAATGCATGGCTTCGGGTATCCCTTCGCCGTTATCCGATACCTTGATCACGATGCTTTCATGGTTGAGTTCCTCGCTGATGCTGATCACTCTTTTATCCTGTCCCACGCAGGCTTCCAGTGCATTCTGAAGCAGGTTGGTGAAAAGCCGGTTCAATTGGGTTTTGTCGGCAAAGAGCATAATGCGCTGGTGTACCGGCACCCATTTGAAGAGGAGGTTTTCTGTTGTTTCATACAGGGAGGTCAGCGAGTACAGCATTTCGTGCAGGTCAAACACTTCATTTTTCGGGTTGCCGATATTGGCAAACTGCGAAAAGTCCGCCGCGATCTTTGAGAGGTGATCGATCTGTTCCACCAGTGTCTTGGCCACACTGGCCGTCATTTCCTTTACATTGACGGAGTTGTTGTCGATGGCTTTCTGGAGGTACTGGATGCTCAGTTTCATCGGGGTCAGCGGGTTTTTGATTTCATGTGCTACCTGCCGGGCCATTTCGCGCCAGGCGCCTTCTCTTTCGCTCTTCGCGAGGGCGGCGGCACTTTCCTCCAGTTTTGTCACCATCCTGTTGTATTCCCGGATGAGCACACCGATTTCATCGTTGTTTTTCCATTCTATTACTTCATTGGTCTTGCCTAGGTTCACCCTTTGCATTTTTTCCGATATCAGGCTAAACGATGATGTGATCCGGTTGGTCAGGAACAGCGCAATGGTGCCGGCGATCAGGAATATGAATACATTCAGGTTGATGATGGTCACCAGGAATTTCGAGATTTCATCGTTCAGTTCATCTTCCGTACTGAAATAGGGAATGTTGAGATAGGCGCAGGCTACCCCGCTTCCGTTCCTTACCGGGCAATAAATGCTCTTGTATGAAATCCTCCCCATTTCCTCGCTGTTATAAAATTCCACCGAGTTCAGCATGTGCATATAATAAAAGGCCAGCGGGTGCATATTTTCACTCAATATCCCCTTGGTATATACGAAGGGGTTGGAGGATACCAGCAGGCTGCCACGGAGGTTATACAGGTTGATGTCTGTGCCGTTGATCTCCGCGATATTGTCAATCAGGTTCTCCAGCTGGTGCGGAGGGATCAGGTTCTCAATATTTGAGGAATCATTCAGGGAGGCGAGACCAGGCAGCCGGTGCTGCATTTCATTGACGACAATCTTCATCGAGTTGCTCAACCGGTCCTGGTTGTTGCGGTTGTAGCGGTTGATAAAAAAGAAAATGGTTGCCACCCCGATCACCAAAAAGGAAAACAGGCTCACGGAAATGATGGTGGCGTGGATCTGTGAACGGATATTCAGCTGCAAATAGACTTTCAGCTGGCTCCAATGCAACTTGGTTTGAATAAGAATGGATACCAGCCAGAACATGGCCACGAGGAAGAGGAAGGAACTAAACATCCAGGCAAACAGGGTGATGCCTTCGATCACCGAATTATCTTTCTTGGCAATAACCACCACTTTGTTCCCGGGGATACGGTGCCAGAGCTCATCAAATGAGCCGTTCCTGATCCGTACAAAATCGGATTTGGTGACCATGGTATCCTTGAGCTGGGTAGGAAAGGGGTAGTTGTTATAGTAGGAAACCAGGTTGTTCCCGCTGTAAATGGCATAGGAATACACCGGGGAATATTCCGGCAGGTATTCCTTTTTTTGCTGCGTCAGTTCCGGAACCAGCCCCCCGCTCTTGTAGTTTTTGGGTTCGGCCAGCATGAAGAGGTAACCCACGACGTGCTGACCGGGATCGTATACTTTCTTTTTGAAGATATAGCTGAATTTGTCGAATGATTTTTCAAAATATTTCAGGTCCTGCACACTGGTGGTTTTGCCCTGCAGTTGAAAAATGGTATTCAGGGTATCGAAGGATACCGGGTCCTGGTTGTACAGGGGCTTTTCCATAGAGTCATAGGTGTAGATTTTTGTATCGTATTTGTTGATATACGCCGTGAAATTGTTGTTGATCAGGCTGTCCTTTATATCACGGTTGGCCACCGGGTCGCGAAAGCGGTTGAAATTGGAATACAGGAAGTCGTTGTCGAAATAAATGAGCGACATCCCGACCAGTTTCTCGCTGGTGGGATCCTCCTGTTCCGCCAGGCGCTCGGCAAAACGACGTCTTTGTACCAGTTCAATCTTGCTGTTTTCAAAGATGATGACCACCGACATGGAAATGGAAAACACAAAAAGCCAGAACAGCACCTCCGATACATTGAGCCGGTTGTTAAGGCCTGAAAAGAGATTGCGGAGCATCAGCCACACATACAGCAGCAGCCAGAGCAATACAAAAATATCCAGTTCCACCAGTTGCACATTGGGGTTGAACGTGAGTATCAGCAGCCCGGTAAAGGCGATAATGATATAGGCCAGCAGGCTCCGGGTCCTGATGAAAGAATGAATGAGCCGCAGCAGGAGCTGGGAACAAAAAAAGTAACTAAGCGCCAGCGCCGCGAGCACAATGAACCCGATGAAGCTGTAGATGGTGAGGCTGAAAAAGTTTGTTACGTTAAAGGAAATGCGGGCGTCGGCCACCAGGCTTTGGACGATGTTGGCAAAAATAAAGGTCAGTCCTACCTGTGCTACGAGTACCAGGCCCGTAACGATCCATTGAATCCAGCGGTTGTTGAAATCGGGCAGGCGGTAGTCTCCGATTTCCTGGCGGATGAACAGGATGATCCAGCAAAACAACAGGGCGTTGATGAGCAGGTCGCCGAGGGAGCTCAACACAAAATTCGAGCTGTAAATGGTGGGATCAAATAGCTCGTACTGCCGGAGATGGAGCAACGAGGGGAAGAGATAAATTACCGCTCTCAGCAGCAGGATGATGAAAACGAGGAACAGGATGCCCAGCAACGGCTTGAAATTTTCCGCAATGGAACGTGCCACATTGTGAACGACCACCAGCAGCAGGATGACCCCCGAAAATTCCATCAGCAACAGGAGCCAGTTGGTTT
>DATJYH010000338.1:0-3660 GCA_035499675.1 Puia sp. | reverse complement strand
CAACAAACACCCGATCCTCTCTTTCCCCTTATCACATAAGTCTCTATCCGCGCACCGTTGTTGACATTGACCACCTGCACTTTTTCGTTCTCAATGAGGTGGGCAGCATCCATCAGTTCTTCGTCCAGGGTAAGACTGCCTATATAATTGAGATTGGCCTCTGTTATGGTCACCCGATGCAGTTTTGATTTCAGGATTTCAATGTCCATCATAAATTTCTCCGGCTGGTTGATCAGTTCAGTTGCAAAAATAATGATCTATTTTTAGTGTGCTGCAAGTTCAGGAGTTCATCAGCATATTGTCGATCAGCCGCACATCGCGCTGATATGCGGCTATCAGCGCCACCAGTTTCTCCTGCCCGTCCCATTGTAGTAACGGTTCCAGCGTGGCCGCATTGGCAATGGCTACATAGTCGACCGAAAAATCATTTTCTTTCAAAAGCGAACCAGCCTGTGCAACCAGCTCAGACAGATTGCCCTGCCGGAGATTTTTTTTGAGAAAAAGCAGCGACTGGTAAATAGCCGGCGCTTTTTTTCTTTCAGGCTCGCTTAAACGCATATTCCGGCTGCTCATGGCCAGGCCGTCGGGCTCCCGCAGGGTGGCACAGGTGTGCAGCACAATCGTAGACCGCATAATTTCTAACAATTTCTTAACGACCATGCATTGCTGGTAGTCTTTTTGCCCCATGTAGAGTTGATCGGGTTGTACAATCGTCAGCAGCCTGTTCATCACCTGGCATACGCCCTGGAAATGACCAGGCCTGTACTGACCCTCGAGGATATGATCCAGGTATCCCAGGTCGTAATGTTCCAGCCCCGTCACACCCCGGGGATAAATATCCGCCACATCCGGCAGGAACAGGATGTCCACACTGATTTTTTCGAGTGCATAAATGTCTTTTTCGAGGGTAACCGGGTATTTCTGAAAGTCGCCTGGGTCGTTGAACTGGGTGGGGTTGACAAAGATGCTGCAAACAGTCAGGTTCGTATTTTTTTTGGATGCCTCCAGCAGTGAAAGATGACCCTGGTGCAGGGCACCCATGGTAGGGACCATGCCAATCCGGAGACCCGATGCCTGTTGTTGACGGATGTATGCAGTGATGTCATTTGCTCTTTTAAAGAGGATCATAATTTTTTGCTTTAAATGCCCTGAAAGCAGCCCTGGCGCTAATTCCGGAATAAAAACCTTACCTTTGCAAACCTATTTGGTTAAGTTCTCTAACAATTATCATTCATAATGTTAACAAAGAAAAGAATTTTATTTATTGCCAACGAAATGTCCCCCTATCTGGAACTGACGGAATTCGCTGAAACGGTTAACAAGCTGGCAATAAAATCAAATGAAAATGGCTTTGAAGTACGATGTATCATGCCCCGGTTTGGTGTGATCAATGAAAGGAGACACCGGTTGCACGAAGTGGTTCGCCTGTCGGGCATCAATGTATCGGTCGACAACGACGATTACCCGTTGCAAATCAAAGTCGCTTCCCTGCCCAATGCAAGACTACAGGTTTATTTTCTTGAAAATGAAGATCTTTTCAAACGCAAATTCATCTTTAACGACGAACATGAGAAATGGTTTGAGGACAATGGGCTGAGGACGGTTTTTTTCTGCAAGGGCGCCCTGGAAACGGTAAAAAAATTCGGATGGCCGCCTGATGTAATTCACTGCAGCGGGTGGATGACCGGTCTCATTCCCCTGTATCTTAAAACCGTCTATAAAAAGGAACCGGTGTTTGCGCACAGCAAGTCGGTGTATACCATCGGGCAGAACACGTTCAAGGATAAACTTGGCGCGGATTTTATGAAACTGGCCAATATTCACCCTGTCCTGAAGGACAAGGACCTGGAGCCCTACCACGATGCAAACAACACGGCACTGTTCAGGGGTGGCGCCACTTATGCGGATGCCATCACCTTCGGGGCCGACAAAACCGATAAGAAACTGAACGAGGAATTTGGAAAAGTAAGGGGCAAAAAGGTATTGACCTTTAACGCGGAGTCGGATTTGACAGACTATTTACAGTTGTACACCGACCTCTGCCGCTAAACCATCCGGTCCTGCAGCGGGTACAAGTATTTATATAAAATTTCAATGCAGCCATTATCTTTGCGGTGAAAAAAAATCCATTAATCGGGCAGGTCATATGATTAATGGTTTTTTATTTAGGTTCCTATACAATCATTCTGAAATTATTAACACATCATGCCTTATTTATTTACTTCTGAAAGTGTTTCCGAAGGCCATCCCGATAAAGTGGCCGACCAGATTTCCGATGCGCTGATCGACAATTTCCTGGCTTTTGATCCGCAGTCAAAAGTGGCCTGTGAAACGTTGGTTACCACCGGCCAGGTGGTGTTGGCCGGCGAAGTAAAATCCAAGGCATACCTGGATGTCCAGGAAATAGCCCGCGGGGTGATCAGGAAAATAGGATATACCAAGAGTGAGTATATGTTTGAAGCCAATTCCTGCGGGATCCTTTCTGCCATACATGAACAGTCTGCCGATATCAACCAGGGTGTCGACCGTAAGAAAAAAGAAGAACAGGGTGCAGGCGACCAGGGTATGATGTTTGGATATGCCTGCAATGAAACCGATGATTATATGCCCCTTTCGCTGGACCTGGCCCACAAGATCCTGCTGGAACTTGCGGTGCTGAGAAGGGAAGGCAAGCAAATGAAATACCTGCGCCCCGACGCAAAAAGCCAGGTTACCCTGGAATACGATGACAACAACAAACCCGTGAGGATCGACGCCATCGTGGTGTCCACGCAGCACGATGATTTTGATACCGAGGAAAAAATGCAGGCCAGGATCAAAAAGGACATCGTTGAGATCCTCATCCCGAGGGTAAGGGCGAAATACCGCAAATACGCAAAACTTTTCAACAACGATATCAAATATCACATCAACCCCACGGGCAAATTCGTGATTGGTGGTCCGCATGGCGATACCGGTGTTACCGGTCGCAAGATCATTGTAGACACCTATGGCGGAAAGGGTGCGCATGGTGGTGGTGCCTTCAGCGGCAAGGACCCTTCCAAAGTGGATCGCAGCGCTGCCTATGCTACCCGCCATATCGCCAAGAACCTGGTAGCCGCCGGGGTGGCAGATGAAGTGTTGGTACAGGTATCCTATGCCATCGGTATTGCCCGCCCCACATCCATCAACGTAAAAACCTTTGGCACGGCCAAGGTGGACCTGACAGATGGGGAGATCGGCAAAGTGGTGGAAGGGCTATTTGATATGCGTCCCTATTTTATCGAGCATAGGCTGAAACTGCGCAACCCGATCTACAGCGAAACAGCTGCCTACGGTCATATGGGGCGCAAACCCCAGGTGGTAGAAAAGAGTTTTGTTTCCCCGGATGGAAGAGTGGTCAAGAAAAAGGTAGAGTTGTTTACCTGGGAAAAGCTCGACTATGTTCCAAAAGTCAGGAAAGCATTTGGCATCAAGTAATTTGAATAAGATACGATCGAAGAACAGGGTCCGGCCGTGTGGTCTGGCCCTGTTTTCGTTTTATATTCAGACCTGCCTGCAGGTGTAAAGAACAATCGCGATGGATACTGTCAACCCCTGGAAGATTCTTTCTGAGAAGACTGTGTACGACAACCAATGGATCCGTGTCACGGAATTTGATGTCATCAATCCCGGCGGCGG
>DATJYH010000337.1:0-7308 GCA_035499675.1 Puia sp. | reverse complement strand
GGTATGATGCCAATGCGCAAAGCATTATTGCCGAAGTGGTCAAGAATATGAAAGCTGCGGGGTATACAGAAGCCCCCACGCACCAGACCGCCGACCTGGCTGTTCAGCTGATCGGGATCCGCAACACGACCATCTATGCGGTTCCCCCCGGTTACTGGTGGGGATATCCCGGCTGGGCCCCTCCCTGTTACTGGGGTTATTGCGGGGGCTACGGATATTGGTATCCATATTGGTTTACCTATTCAGTAAACACCGGATCGATCGTATGCGAGATCGCCGATCTGAAAAACGCCAACAAGCTGGGTAAGATCAATATACTTTGGGACGGCATCGGCAGCGGGCAGATTGGGAGCAGCACTTCTTTTATTGTAAACCAATGCCTGTTGACCGTTGACCAGGCATTTCAACAATCCCCTTATCTCAAAGCAAACTAACTCATCTGTTAAACATACAATCATGAAAAAAATATTATTGATACAACTCCTCAGTATATCTTCCCTGGCCATTTTCGGGCAAACAAGGGGTGAGGGTGAATTTCACGGAAACTGGGTATTCGGCTTTCCCATCGGCAACGATTTTGTAACCAATTTCTCAGCACTGGGGGCCAATTTCGGGTATAGCCGTTTTATTAAGGACGGCGTATCGGTCGGGGTGGACCTGGGATGGAATAACTATTACCAGTATGCGCCTACCAAGACGTATGTATCCGCTGACGGAGCTACCACCACGGACCTCTACAAGTACCTGTATACGCTTCCGATCACGGCATTTGTGTCGCAATTTTTTCACGGGAACGATGTATTCACACCTTATGTCAAGCTGGGACTGGGAGCCCAATACAGTGAGCAGAATCTCTATTATAACATTTATGAAACAACCAATGACAATTGGGGGTTCGTATTCATGCCGGAAGTCGGGACCCTCATCCATTTCAATAAACAAAAACATTTTGGACTGAACCTGAGTGCACGGTATACGTACGGAACCAACAGTGCGCAGTACCTCGGCATCAACAACGTCCAAACAGTCAATTTCTCTGTAGGTTTCATGTACATAAAATAAGCCAATACCACCAACAACACGCCAACGACTTACGGGGCTCTACGGCCACAGGGGTTAATTATGTACTATAAAATCTGCGTATATTTATATTCGTTATATACACGCTAAATAAAAAAATATATGAAAAAGCTCATCATGGCCGTGCTGGCCGGTCTGTTGCTGGTCTCCTGTGTAAGTAATAAAAAATTCAGCAGCATGCAGGCAGCCGCCCAGGCCAGGTATGATTCGCTCAACCATGAATACAGGCTGCTGCAGTCGGCGCTGAAAACCTGTAATGATACAAGTGCCTCGCTGACTGCCCAGCGTACCGGTCTGCAGTCGCAGTTGGACGAAGCCAACCGGCAGATAGTCCTGCTCAAGGAAAACAATACCCAGGCGCTGAAACAATTGCAGGACCTATCGGTGATCTCCAGTACACAGGCGGAAAGCATCAAAAAATCGCTCGATAACATCGGGGCCAAGGATGTTTATATTATGGACCTCCAGAAAGAAATGGCCCGCAAGGATTCTCTGAACATGGCACTTGTCATGAACCTCAAGGGTGCCATCGGTGACCTGAATGACCAGGACATCAACATCAAGGTGGATAAAGGCGTGGTGTTTATCGATATATCCGACAAAATGCTTTTCAAAAGCGGAAAGTACGATATCACCGACCGGGCCAGCGAAGTGCTGGGCAAAGTAGCCACCGTGTTAAAAAATCAGCCAGGCACCGAATTTATGGTGGAAGGACACACCGACAATGTTCCTTATAAACGCCCGCCGCTGCTCGACAACTGGGACCTGAGTGTAAAGAGAGCCACCGCCGTGGTAAGGGTATTGCAGAACAAATACGGATTACCGCCACAATTGATTACAGCGGCGGGCCGGAGTGAATATGACCCGGTGACCAGCAATGATACTCCTGAGGGACGTGCAGCCAACCGCCGTACACGCATTGTCATATTACCGGAACTTGACCAGTTCTTTAAACTCCTGGAACAGAAACCGGCAAAACCAGCCGGCACTCCGTAGCAGCATATACATGGATGATGATGGGATTGTTGCCAACGCAAGAACTACCGGCTATGGATACCTGCTGCTCGGGTGGCAAGGCCGGGTGTCATGGAAATAAGAACTCGAAACCGGGGTAGCAGGGGGAGATGGCTCCTCGCCCCCGCCATGCGAGCAGAGGTTTGCATCTACCTGTAATAGTTGTTTTGCCCGTATACTAAAGGTGCCATATCTTCGTTAAAAGAAAATCAAGAAAAATCCAATCATCCATGCAATATCATATCCTCAACAAGACCATTGAAATTTTCAGTATGAAGAAACCCGAAGGCGCCAGGGGTAATCTGTTTGAATTTCACGGCAATAAGGCGCTGGAAGAAATAGGGCTCCGGGAGAAATTCTATTTCAAAGCCCCGGATCAGTTCTCGCTGAACCCAACGGAGGAAATCGATCCTGCAAAAGCCGGCAGAAAAGGCATTTATAAGGAATTACTCGGTATTTACCTGCTTAAGTCGATACAGTACGGTGAACTGGTCGCCCAGGGTTCGCTATAACATCCCCTGCAACAGCTTATAGAACAGCCGCTTCACCTGTTGGCCAGGTCTTTCTTTACCACATCCTTAACACAACGGAATCCCACGTGATTGGATGCCGAACGAAATTCTCCCTTACCTCTCGTTCCTACCATGTAGCGGGTGCAGTACTGGTCCGTACATAAAAAAGATCCTCCGCGCTGAACCTTCTTTTTTGCGCCCGGCTCGGAGGGATCAAATGAATCATCAGGCCCCTCCGGATTCCTCGCCACGCCTTCGTTGGAAAGGCCACGATAGTAGTCCGGCCGGTACCAGTCGCTGCACCATTCCCATACATTCCCGGATATATCGTACAGCCCATAGGGATTAGCAGGGAACTGTTTCACCGGGGCAATCCCGGCAAAGCCATCGCTGCCTTCATCATGCGCGGGGAACTTTCCCTGGTAGATATTGGCCATCCACTTCCCATCTGGTTTAAACTGGTTTCCCCAGGGATACAGATCGCCAGCCTTGCCTCCCCGGGCTGCAAATTCCCATTCGGCCTCCGTTGGTAACCGCTTACCGGCCCATTTTGCATAGGCAGCTGCATCTTCCCAACTGACATGTACCACGGGGTAATTTTCTTTTCCCTGCAGGTCGCTGCCCGGCCCGGCAGGGTGTTGCCAATTCGCGCCGCGTACATAGCTCCACCACTGATAATGATTTGACAGATCCGAGGTGTTATTGGGCGTAAATACCACGGACCCTGCTACCAGGTTGGCTTCCGGGGCCCCCGGAAATTCTTCCCGGGTGGGTTTGCGTTCCGCAATGGTAACATACCCGGTTGCTTTCACAAAGGCTGCAAACTCCTCATTGGTAACCTCGGTGGCATCCATATAAAACCCATCCACATATACCCTGTGTACCGGGCGGGCGTCGTTCATCTGTTCATGTCCGCCGTCCTGCATGCCCACAGGGTTGACCCCTCCCATGCTGAACTCCCCTCCGGGAATCCAAACCATTCCTTCCACCTGGGCCGTTGGTTTGGCAGCATTGATAACACTCGGTTTGAATTCCTGTCCGCCGCCCTGCATATACAGCACACTGTCGGCAGGTACCAGCCCTATCGAGGTGCAGGACACGGCTCCATCCACTTTCGCTTTGTACAAATCCTCCGGTGCGCTGCCCGCGTTGGTATTTCCTCCGCAACTACCCAAAAATAAAAGACCGCTTCCCGCAATAAAAGATAAGCCAATGAACACCCGCATATCTGTTGTTTGTAATGATAAATTTACGGATTACCGCAGGAAATACGATGCCGTTGGTACCAATGCTGGCTGTAAAACTGTTAAACCCTGCGCGCACAAAAAGAGCATCTTCATGGAAGATGCTCTGTATCACGTGGACAAGGCGATATATTAAGGATGGTTACTTTCTCTGTCCAATACCTCTTTCTTCTCGATCCGGTAAGAACCGATCAACCCAAGTCCGCCGCCAATGGCGATCAGGGCAAAGTAAATAAAGGGATTGTCAAGGTCCTTGATCAGGAACCGGTCAAGTAAATAGGCTATCAAAAGGCCCAAACCTGAGCCAACCAGCAATAAACCCCATTTCAAATTGCGGTAGGGCGCGGGCCTGTTGGCAAACTCCTTGGGGTTCATTCCCTTTTCTATCATGGCCAGGTTTTGGCGGGTCCTGAGGTATACGATGCCGAATACCATGGCAAAGCATCCTGCAAACATCGTGATGGGTACTAAAATTTCTTCCTGGTGCATAAACTATGATTTAATTGTTTTGAATGGTTGTTTATCTATCTGACTACCGAACTGTTTTCCAGGTTACATCAACTGATAAACCCGGGTTATAAAGAACTTGTAGCGCGATACCGGAGTCTTTGACCCTGCCTGATGCCAGCAGGTTACAGGATTTCCGGGTTTTTTTGAGATCTTTTTGAAAATCCGGGGCTTTACCGCATTGTAGCTGGTTTTGCAACCTGCGCGCCGATTTGTACCTTTCGCTGTAACCTGAACGCTGCAGGTACAGTCTAACTATTGAACATGCACACGGGACTGACTGATACAGAGATCATCGCGAGGGTTCTGCGAGGGGACCAGCAGCAGTTTGCCGTATTGGTGGAACGGTACCAGAACTATGTATTTACGCTGGTTTTACGGCTGGTAGAAAACCGGGAAGACGCCGAGGAGGTATCGCAGGATGTTTTTATAAAAGCTTACCGGGCCCTGGCCGATTTCAGGGGCGATGCCAAATTCAGCACCTGGTTGTATACCATTACAAGGACCAGCTGTATTAGTTTTCTGCGGAAAAGAAAACTCGATACAGCTTCCCTGGACAACGAAAAAGTATTTATCCAGCTGGAAAACCAGGAGTCGTCCTTCCGGGCCAATAAAGTGGAGCAAAAATCCAGGCAGGCAATGGTCAATGAAGCCATCAGCATGCTCAGTCCCGATGATGCACAGGTGATCACCTTATTTTATAAGGCCGAGCAATCCCTCGAAGAGATGGGGATGATCCTGGGCATGGAGCCCAATACCGTAAAGGTAAAACTGCACCGGGCCCGTCAACGATTAAAGGATATGATGGAAAAACATTTCAGCCATGAGGTACAGGAATTACAGGATGACTAAAGGTTTAACAAATGATCTGGTAAATAGACCGGAACTTTATGCAACACATCGCATTCAAACAATAACAGGAGGTTTTATGAATACACAGGACCCGATAGAAGAGCGCTTGTGGAATTTTATTGACGGGCAATGTGGCCCGGAGGAAAAATCCGCCATTGAAACCATGATTGCCGCTCACGTGGAATGGCAAAGGAAATACCACGAATTACTGCGTCTTCAGCAATTGCTGACACAGTCGGAACTGGACGCGCCATCGCTTCGTTTTACCAGGAACGTGATGGAACAGATCGCCAAATACCATGTAGCGCCCGCCACCCGTTCTTATATTAACAAAAAAATCATTTGGGGCATCGGTGGTTTCTTTATTGCTACCATCCTCGGGTTTCTCATTTATGGCTTTGGTCAAATGCACTGGTCCGCCGCTGGTAGTTCAAACGATGTATTGACGCAATATACCAACAAACTGGATTGGAGCAGGCTGTTGAACAATGCCTATACCAATATCTGTATCGGCATCAACGTAGTATTGGGGTTGGTTTTACTGGATATGTACCTGCAAAGGAAAAAAGAACAAAAGGGAGCGGCCCTGTAATTTCCTGCTACAAAATATTGTGCGTAATTTAAGTATTCGTTAATGCCCTGTGTAGATACAGCATACTTAAATTTTCTTGCATGGAGTCATTTTACCTCGCCATTGCATTGCTAACGGCAGGAGTTTCGTTGCTGTCCGGTATTCTGCACCTGATGTCCGGTCTTGCCAGGGACGGCGAAAAATCCGAGCTTACCTTTGGCATTATCTCCCTGTCGGTTTTTATCTTCCTGGTGCTTCCGCCAACGGGATTCATACTGGGCGACCGGGTTCCTTACTCTCTCGCCATCGATATCAAACGGATCTTTATCTGGACCTATTACGGAACGCTCCCGTGGTTTATTGAATACTACAGCGGCTACAAAAAAAGACCGCTGACCTATGCGGTTGAAATTTTCCTGGCCGCCAGCTATGTGGTCATGCTCTTCACGCACGAAGGCAGAACGGTTTGGTTCTGGCTCTCGAGAGCAGCACTTGGTATTATCCTGTATTATGGCGTTGTGGCAGGCATCAAAATGCTGCATACACATCAGCACAAAGAAGCGAAATGGCTGCTTGCAACCATGGTCATTTACGGGGCGCTGCTGCTCCTGTCAACCATCAACCAAATCGGAAACAATTTCCTGGGACGGATGATGGGCACCAAAACATTCTTTCCCATCCATCTCAACATGCTTGCTTTTATTGTACTGATGAGCATCCGGTTGCGTACAAACGCCCAGGAGAAATTCAGGCTCCAAAAGGCATTGTCCTGGGGCGATACCCGCTGGAACATGCTGGTGAACAACATGCACCTGATGATCCTTGAACTGGACACCGGGGGCGTTGTCAGGTATGCCAATCCCTATGCGGTGAAAAAACTCGGATATCATTCGGAGGCCGACCTCCTGGGCAAAAACTGGTTCGAATGCTTTGCGCTCAGCGACGAAGCGCCGGTGCTAAAAAATCTTTACCTGGAGTCTGTTGAAGAACAAAAACTGCTGACGCACTTTACCTCACGGGTACGCATATCTGCCGAAAAAAGACTGGTGGTCAACTGGACCAATGTGTTCCTGTACAACCGAGACGATTCCGTACGGGGGATCATGACGATCGGCATCGACAATACCGAACGGGAAAATGCTTTTGAATTAGTGCAACAGTTGAAAAATGAGCTCGAAAAAGAAAATCTCCTGCTGAAAGGTCAGCCCGCACCCGCTACGGACAACGCAGACATCATCGGTCAAAGCGACGCCATTTTGTATGCCATTCAAAAGGCGAAGCAGGTAGCGGTTACCAACGCGGGGGTATTGTTGTTGGGAGAAACCGGTACCGGGAAAGAACAGTTTGCCAACCTGATCCACCGGAACAGCTACCGGATCAATAAGCCCCTGGTAAAAGTGAATTGCGCCGCCCTGCCGGCGGAACTCATCGAAAGCGAATTGTTTGGTCATGAAAAAGGATCTTTTACCGGCGCCGCAACCGCCAGAAAGGGAAAATTTGAACTGGCCGATGGCGGAACACTGTTCCT
>DATJYH010000336.1:0-3619 GCA_035499675.1 Puia sp. | reverse complement strand
CGTTATAAAAGCGAAGGAGATTTTGAAGAGATGACGCCTGCCCGCGATGTCAAAAAATCTTCCACCGACACCGATGAAAGCAGCGACACGTATGACAGCATTGATTGGCTGTTGAAGAATATCCCGAACAACAACGGGCGGGTGGGCATTTACGGGATCTCCTATCCCGGGTTTTATGCCTCCGCTTCACTTCCGGACGCCCACCCTGCCATCAGGGCAGTTTCCCCGCAGGCACCGGTGACCGATGAATTCATCGGGGATGATGCCTATCACAATGGCGCTTTTTTCCTGATGGACAATTTTGATTTCACAAATTATTTCCAGGGCACCCGGATCGACTCGGGAAGAAACTACCGGAATGCATTTTCTGTTTCTTATCGTGACGCCTACAAGTTTTACCTGGACCTGGGACCGATCAGCAATACCAACAGCAGCCGGTATTTTGACCATAAGGCCAAAATTTGGAATGAATACCTGGAGCATGACAGTTACGATGCCTATTGGCAGGCGCGGAATATCCGACCACATCTGAAAAACATTAAACCGGCCGTACTGGTAGTCGGCGGATGGTTTGACGCGGAGGATCTTTTTGGTTCGCTGAGGACTTATGAAGCCATTGAGCAGCAAACACCCGGCAATAACAACCGGCTGGTCATGGGACCCTGGACGCATGGGGCCTGGTCGGCCAGGGAATGGACACACTTTGGCACGCATATATTTGGGGCCAACGTGAATGCTTTTTACCAGGACCTGGAAACAAAGTTTTTCAATTATTACCTCAAAGGAAAAGGCGAGGACAAACTTGCGAAAGCAACCGTATTTGAAACGGGAACCAACCAGTGGAAGACCTATAGCAGCTGGCCACCGGCCAATGCAAAACCGGTAAGGTTTTACCTGGCCGCCCATAACAGGCTTTCGGTCTCCCCCTCCATGGCCATTAAGGAATCGGATGCCTATACAAGCGATCCCTCCAACCCCGTTCCTTATACCAGCGGAACCTATGCGGAACGCAATAACCAGTATATGGTGGAGGACCAGCGGTTTGCTGCCGCCCGGCCGGATGTGCTGGTTTATACATCCGATACGCTCCGGGCTGATCTGACCGTAACTGGCAGGCTGAAAGCAGACATCTTTATCTCCACAACGGGCACCGATGCGGACCTGATTGTTAAAATTATCGATGTACTTCCGGATACAGCATCGTCCGCATCGAGGCAATATATCGCTCCCGATGGAAATCCCTTGCCCGGCGGTATGGAAAGGCTGGTCAGGGCGGAGGTATTCAGGTGCAGGTTCCGCAATAGTTATGAACATGCACAAGCCATGGAGCCTGGCCAACCCACTGAAATTTCATTCAATATGAATGAAATAGCACATACCTTTCAAAAAGGGCACCGGGTGATGGTACAGGTGCAGAGCAGCTGGTTCCCCCTGGTGGACAGGAACCCGCAGAAGTTTGTATCGATCCCTTCCTGCCGGGAGTCCGATTTTCAGAAAGCAACCATACAACTTTATCATGACGCATCGCACCCTTCAGCCGTGGAAATGCCGGTATTATATTAACACAGGTTGAAATAAATATTTGCGATCCTCGATCCGTTTGCTTAAATTTAATTGAGTTCTTTATTCCCCAATTAAATTTACGCTTATGGAATCAACAGTCTCCATCGACCAGTTTCAGGAGGAGTTGCAATCATGGAAACATGAGCTCTCCTCATTCAAACAGGAAATCCGCCACTTTGAAAAGCATCTCGAGCACATGTCGATCCAAAAACTACCTAAAGATCTCCTCGCCCAGGTTGAGCACTTCCAGAACAATTTTATCTGCCAGAAAGAAGTCATTGATCATTTAAGACATGACCTGCCCGATTCACGTCATAAAGTAGAGCATATTTTCAAAAAGTCCGGCGTATTTCAACAGGATGAAGGAACCGATATGCATGATGCATTGAGAGAAAGAATGGACACGTTCAGAAGACTTTTTGAGGAAGTAAAAGAAGAATTCAGCCGCTTCGAAACTGAATGGCTCTAAGGTTCCCCGGTTAACAGGGTTGTCGTCAGCAGCCGCGGGTTAAAAAATCCGCCCTGTAGGGTACAAATTTGTCCCCGATTTACTAAATTGCATTTGTTCTTTCGTTGATCGTCCGCAAGATATTTTCGCAGTGATCCTATATCCGTATGTAAAGAATACCGGGTGATGGTCAAAGCAGGAACCGGCGTGATTACCGCCCTTCCCCGTTGGGCTCCGGGGCCCACACAATCACCCCTTAAGCGAGGATTTAAATTTGATTTGCCGGAAATAAAGCTAATCATGAACGAAGAATTATCTCCCCTGGAGTTGTGGATGCCCGAAATCAAGAAGTATATCCGCCAGACCCCGGGGTTATTACTGGAATCGCAGGGATTTGTTTACAACAGGCCCGATTTCTCCTTCAAACGAAAACATAAAAAGAATGCCGAGGAGTTTTGCTTTGTTTTCGTAAACCAGTTTCCCATCAGTTATCGCCTCAATTTCCTGTTACAGATATGGAATCATGATGTGAAGACCGTCAAGGAAGCCTATCCATATAAATCATCCATTGAGAATTACAAACTGAGGAGCCTGGTATTTTTTATGCGTGATTTTATGACGGAGTCTGATTACGACCCCGAGTTTCAGGACGCCGGCTACAATTTCTTGGTGCTGAACAACCGGGATCTGTTCAACGCTGCCGATACGATAACCCGTATTTTGCAGGAACAGGCGTTGCCACTTTGCAATCAACTTTCGGAATTAGGCGGTCTCGACCGTTTTTTCGAAGATCGCCCCGGCTGGTCGGTGAACAGCCTCAACATCAATAACATCATCACGGAACTGATCGCCGCCCGGCTTAACAGGAAAAGAAATTTTCCCGAAGTTTGTCAGCAAACTCTTGCATATATCGACAAAAAAATCGAAGCCTGTGAAATGGAAAAAGACACAAAAACAGCGGCAGAGCAATTTTGCAAGTTCCTGCATAAGTTTTAACACAGTTCTGTCCGTATTTTATTCACGACTATGAGCAGCCGGCGGCTGCTGAAATATTGGACATCCCCGGAGTTTCTTACCTATTTCTGGTTAATATTGTAAAAAAATTCATGAGGACGCTTTTCGCGGCTGCCTTCTTATTTCTAACAATCGCACTTGAGGCCCAGGACATTTCCATGATCCCCAAACCTGTGTCCCTCGTTGCCGGCAAGGGTACATTTACCATCAGCTCAAACACAAGGATCAGGATGGAGGGCAGTAGCGTAAAGGCTTCCGTTGATTTCCTGAACGATTACCTGGAACGCATTTATGGATTCCGGTTGCAGGCTGCAAAGGCTTCCGACCGCACCAACCTGGTGGTGTTGAATTTTGAGCGCATGGATTACCCGATCCCCGGGGCCTACCGGATGGAAATCGATGACAGGCAGGTATATATTGCGGGTGATAATGAAACGGGCGTGTTTTACGGCATCCAGTCCCTGATCCAGCTTTTGCCCGTGCAGCCGTCTGCCGCCCTAGTTGTTCCGCAGCTGAAGATAGAGGATCACCCGAGATTTGCCTATCGCGGGCTGCACCTCGATGTGGGTCGTCATTTCTTCCCGGTGGACTATA
>DATJYH010000335.1:0-6623 GCA_035499675.1 Puia sp. | reverse complement strand
GCGGTAATCGCCGAGGATAGTTTTCCGCTCGCGGGTGATGGTCAGGTGCACTTTATACACCCGAAGGCTGTCCAGCACCAGGACGGCCGAACCTTCCGGGAGAAAACGGGTAAGAAATTCAAGCGGAGCTTCTTTTTTAGGCATTGTTCTGCTTGCTGATTCTCATTAGAAGCTTTACTTCTACAAAAGTATAAATGAAGTAAAACCCAAAACACACAAATATCGCGAGCTTGCTCACACTCCTCCCTGCTAACAGCACATAAACAAATACGGCGGCTATACAAATGGCCATTTTCAGCAACAGGCTGCCGTACATGGCGCGCAGAAACACCTGCATATTGCTGTTCCGCAGGCTTTTTCTGTACAGCTGGAACGACAACAGGGTTACCAGGAATAATAACAGGTTACCGGACAACATGGCCAGGTAGTCGGTTCCGGGGGCCATATGCGCCCATTTCAGGGTCGCCAGCACAAGGCTGATCAGGATAAAAACAAGAATAATCAGGAATAGCGGGTGCCTGTCTCTTTTTTGTTGCATGGATGTTTTATTCCATCCCTTTTCAGGGGTATTTGTCTAAAAAAATCAGGCAAATTTAGCAACAAAGCGCTTCCGGGCAACCTGGTCTCCTTTCCCCCGGTCAAAAAGTTTCCGCCGCATTCGGTCCGTACCTGTTGCGGGAAAATATCTGCGTCACGGCAGGTTTTGGTCAGGCGATCGCCGGGGAAGTTGAAATCACGTCCTTTCTGGATTCCAGCGTCGCTTTTCCGTTGGAAGTTTTGGTGACCTCAGGCTCAGTCATATGACATTGCCCATTGAAACTGGCAGACGGCTCAATCTGCAGTTTGGCGGCATACAGGTTTCCATTTACAGCGCAGCTGCTTTTGAGTTGCAGAAGGTCCTTCACCTTGATGGTTCCGGTTACCTTTCCCATGATATCGGCCTGCTGACCGCTGATATCTCCTTCCACCACACCATTGGCGCCAATCACCACTTTGGCCGTACAGTGAATATTGCCCACCAGCGTGCCGTCTATACGGAGGTCGCCATTGCTGGTAATATCACCTTTGAGAGAGGTACCTGCACCGATCAGGCTGGTGCTGCTGCCTACAGGCGTGTCGCCAAGCGCATCAGATTTGGATTTTGCATTAAACATGGTATCAGATTTTAATCGTTAATTTTTTCGGGTTTCGGGATCTTCAGCAAATTTGTATCCGGTTTTACCGCGGTATTTCCCTGCAACACATTTTTCAGGCTCTGGAAATACTGGTCTTTATAGATCATCTCCTGCTCTAACGAATCAGTACGTATTTTTAGTTCACGAAGCTCCTTGGTATTATTTACATCCCCATAGCCCGGAATGTATAACTTTAGGGGAGTAAATACGATCAGGGCCACGGTAAGGCCGGTTAACAGTACAAAAACCGTGCTGAGAAAGATGTAAACACTCAGGCGGGACAACTTGAAAGTAACCACTTCTTCATAAGTGTCATCGTTCATGACAACCAGCCGGTAACGGTTTTGAAGGCGTTTCAACGTGGAATTGGCATCGAATTTGGCCATTGAAAATGATTGCGCTTTTAAAGGTAGCAACTTATTCTGTTCGGACTGTTAAAATAAACATTATTTTAAAATAAAAATCCTGAAAATCAGTTATTAAGAATCAAGTTTGCAGGGGCAAAACCAAACGGATACGGTGAAACGCAGCATCCAATTGTCAATTGTTTTTTTACTGGCATCATCGCTGGTTGGCTACGGCCAGGAAGGGGTTGATTTTGATCTCCCCAAACCAGTCAAGTATGAAAACCGCACGCTTGGCTACGAGAAAACCTATACAACCAAGTTCAAGGCCCCCCGCCACTTCATCCAGAACACCGTTACCCATTACAACTACTATTTCAACGCCAACAACAAATTGATCAGCATCCTGAACCGTGCCAAGGCACAAAACAGGGATGACTATACCCAACTGCTTCCATTTTACAATTACAGCCTGGATGCAACTGCGCGGGAGCGGAGGGACCTGGATTCCATTATCGACAAGACCAACACCGGCATCCTGATCCACGACCTGCGCAACGACTGGATCGATAACCTCTACATGCTCATGGGCAAAGCCTACTATTTCAAGAAAGTATTTGATTCCGCCTATATTACCTTCCAGTTTGTAAACTATGCCTTCGCACCACGTGATAAAGACGGCGAAAAAAAACCCATCGGAAGCAATGTGGATATGGAACAGGGTGGAACAGCGCTCAGTGTCTCCACCAGGGAAAAAACCAATATCGCCAAGAAAATATTCAGTCTTCCTCCCAGCCGCAATGAAGCACTGATCTGGCAGATCCGCACCTACCTGGCTACGGGAAAGCTCACGCAGGCTTCCGTACTCACGGAAATCCTAAAGCAGGATCCGCTGTTCCCTGATCGGTTGCAGCCCGACCTGGAGGAAGTACAGGCATTGTGGTTTTATAAACAAAACATATACGATAGTGCCGCTGTTCACCTGGGAAAAGCGCTGGACAATGCGGTAACCATACTCGAACAGGCCCGTTGGGAGTATCTTATTGCTCAGCTCTATGAAAAAGCCGGCAATTCTTCCATGGCCGAAGTCTACTACCAAAAAGTAGTGCAGCATACGTACGACCCCGTCATGGAAGTCTACGCCCGGCTGAATGCCATCAGGCAGAACAAGGGGGATGGCAAGGGGGATGATTACATTCTCAAAAATATTCACGCATTGGAAAAAATGGCCAGAAAGGAAATCTACATGCCTTACCGCGATGTGATCTACTACTCGGCCGCAGAAATGGAACTCGAACGTAACGACAAACCGGCCGCGGCCCGGTTTCTTCTGAAATCAGCGGCAACTGCAGTGTCAGGGAGCCATTACAAAAGCCGTGCATTTTTAAAACTCGGCGACCTTGCGTTTGATGACAAGAAATACCGGCAGGCAAAAAATTTTTATGACAGCGTGAATGTGGCTGATGTTGCCACTATCCAGGACCCGGACCTTTTCCAGGACAGAAAAAAGGCATTGGACAAAATCGTCGCGCAATTACGGATCATTGATCGCCAGGACAGCCTGCAGCGTATTGCAAGCATGCCGGAAAATGAAAGAACCGCCTATCTCAAAAAAATACTGAAGGGCATGCGCAAACAGCAGGGACTGTCGGAGGAAGAACTGGAAGGCACCGAAAATTTTTCCTTCAACAACAACAATGCGACCCAGGATCTCTTTAGTACCGGCAGCGACAACGGCGAATGGTATTTTTATAATTCTTCCCTGAAGTCAAGGGGGTACAGCGATTTCAAATCAAAATGGGGAAACAGGCCCAACGTAGACAACTGGATGCTTGCTTCGCAGATCGTCAGGCAAAAAGTGAATATCAGCAAAGGTGAAACCGGTCAGGCGGTCGCCTCCGAAAATGGCAATGCCCAGGCCAATGCAGCCCCGACCCTGCAAAGTTTACTGACAAATATTCCGCTTACGCCGGAAAAAATGAAAAAGTCGATGGACAGCATCGAAAGCGCAACGTTTGCGTTGGGCAAGTTTTACCAGGATGGTCTTCCGGATTACCTATTTGCCATTGCCGCGTATGACAGCCTGCTCGCCCGCTTTCCGGAAACCCGGTTCAGGGAAGAAGCCCTGTTCAACCTGTACTATTGCTATAAAAAACTCGGGGACGAGGCCAATGCAGCAAACACATTGCAATGGATGCGACAACAATTCCCGGCGGGGAAATTTGTTGGCTTGTTGAACCAGTCCAACACGATTAAAACGCCGGAAGTGATCGCGCGGGAGGACGCCACGCGGCATTACGACAGCGTATATACTTCCTTTATAGAAGGAAAATTCGATGAGGCGCTGGCTGCTAAAAAAGGCCTGGACAGCCTGTACGGCGATAAATACTGGACCCCGCAGCTTCAGTACATCGAGGCGATGTATTATATGCATATCAGGATGGACAGTGTGGCGCTGGCGGGTTTTGGCAACATCATCAAAAAATACGCCGGCACTGCCATTGCAGACAAGGCCAAAACGGCGATGGATGTGTTGAAGGACCGAAAGCGGATGGAGGAATACCTGAGCAATCTGAAGATTGAAAGAGCACGTGACGACTCCTTTGCGGTTGCCAAAAACAACGAGCAGGTGAAGCCTGCCGTCGCCCCCGCCGTGCAGCCGGAAAAGAAAACGGGAAAACCACCGGCTGACAGTGCGAAGATTGTAAAAAACAAACAACCGGTCGATAGCAGTCGGGTGATAAGGAATGCACCCGTCTTTACTTCCGTATTCGTCTATGCGCCGGAAAAGACGCATACGGTGGCGGTGTTGCTTACCAAGGTGGACCCGGTTTATGTTACCGAAACCAGGAATGCCTTCAACCGTTATAACAGGGAAACCTATTACAACCGGACCTTCGACATCAATATTCTCGCCCTGGATGATACCAGTAAATTAGTGGTCATCAGTGGATTTGATAGTGCCGGGGCGGCACTGGACTATATGTCAAAGGCACAGAAACTGGCTCCCAGGGAAATCATCCCCTGGCTGCAGGCAGGGAAATATTCGTTCCTGATCCTGAGCGACCAGAACCTGGATCTCCTCAAGACCAACAAAGACATGGCCGGGTATAAAAAATTCCTTTACTATTACTTTCCCGGCAAATTTTAACGTTTCCGAAGCGCCCGGAAAATAATGTGGGGATTGTGCAATTCGTTGATAAGGTGAATCTTTGTATATTTTCGGGTTTGATTTTTGCTGTAAAGCAGGCATCAGCTGATCTAATTCAATAACTATATGTCCAAAGCCGTTGGTATTTTCTGGAAAGCATTTTTCATTGGGCTCATTTCATTTATTCTTTTCCTTACGCTTATCAACCTGGGTGTTTTTGGTAAGCTGCCTTCTTTAAAGGAGCTCGAGAATCCTTCCATCATGCTGGCATCGATTGTTTATGCGGAAGATGGTACGCAGATGGGGAAATATTACACCGACAAAGGCAACCGTAGCAATGTGGAGTACAAGGATATTTCACCCAATGTCATCAATGCGCTGGTGGCCACGGAGGACGAACGTTTTTATGAACATTCCGGGATCGATGGCAGGGCTGTTATGCGTGCCATCCTGAAACTCGGAAGAGACGGCGGTGGGAGTACCATCACCCAGCAGCTTGCACTCAATATGTTTAGTGGCGAACGTGCCAGGAACCCGGTATCGCGTATTGTGCAGAAACTCAAGGAATGGATCATTGCCATCAAACTTGAAAGAAATTTTACCAAGGAAGAAATCCTTGCTTTGTACCTGAATGCGGTTCCATTCGGTGACAATATTTATGGTATACGAAATGCCTCCCGGACTTTCTTCCAGAAAGAACCCGACCGCCTGAGCGTGGATGAAGCCGCGGTATTGATCGGGATGCTTAAGGGCAACACGCTGTATAACCCGAGAAAAAATCCCAAGGCCGCCATCGAAAGAAGGAATACCGTTATGAACCAGATGGTAAAAAACAATTATCTCTCGGAAAAAGAGGCCGAAGTCCTGAAGTTGAAGCCCATCGACCTGACCCATTACAGCAAGATGGACGAAAACAACGGGCTTGCCCCCTATTTACGGGATGTGATTAAGGATGAACTAAAGAAATGGTGCAAGGAACATAAGAATCCCGCTACCGGAGAGCCCTTCAACCTGTATTCCGATGGATTGAAAATATATACCACCATCAACCCCCGTATGCAGATCTATGCCGAAGAAGCAGTTGCCAAACACATGCCGCTTCTGCAGAAGGCGCTGAACGCACAATCCAGCCTCAGGAAAGGGCTGGTTTGGAAGGATTATGCCAACACCCTGGAATCGTTTATGAGAAAAAGCGATCGATGGCAAAATGAGGAGGACGATGGCATGACCGAAGCCGAAATCAAAAAATCTTTTACTCAGCCGGTGCCCATGAAGGTATTTGCCTGGAACGAAAAAAGAGAAAAGGATACTGTCATGTCTCCCCTGGACTCCATCAAATACAACCGGCAAATGTTGGAAACAGCTTTTATGGCCGTGGATCCAATGACAGGAGCCGTAAAAGCATGGATCGGTGGAATCGATTTCAAAACGTACAAGTACGACCACGTAAATATCAACACCAAACGCCAGGTGGGGTCTTCCATCAAACCCCTTCTCTACTGCGATGCCATTGAAGACGTGGGGTTCAGCCCCGAAACAACCGTACTCAACGAGGCCCAGTATTTTGATGGATATGGCCTGGTACCCGCCAAGGGTCAATGCGGCGGAAAAGGCGATACCGTTACCATGGCGAGTGCCCTGGCTTATTCACTCAACTGTGCTTCGGCCTCGATCATGAAACAGGTTACACCTCCCCGCTTTGTGGATTTCCTGAAAAAGATCAACATCCAGTCGCCCCTGGAACCGTATCCTTCCATTTGCCTGGGTGCGGTAAATATTTCGATGTACGAAATGCTTTGGGCATACAGCATGTTCCCCGCAGGTGGTTTCAGCACAAAGCCTTACTATATTTCGCGCATTGAAGACAAGAATGGCAATGTCCTGGACCGCTTCGATACCAAACGTAAAGAAGTGATCAGCCAGAACACGGCCTATACCATGTGCCGCATGATG
>DATJYH010000334.1:0-2963 GCA_035499675.1 Puia sp. | reverse complement strand
ATGACCTGTTGCAGGCAAACAGCATACTCCCGGCGGAGTTACGCAACAGCCTGCACGAAGAGGTGAAGCTGATCCAACCCGGAACAGACTGTATATTCAAGGGCGACCTGGGAGCACCTTACCCCGCGCAACATCCGGCAGATGCGGAGGATGAGTATGGCTGGTCAAAAAGACTGGGAGAGGTGGTGCTTACAGGCAGACCCAATACCCTCTTGCTGCGCGTGAGCATCATTGGTACTGATAATAATCCGGCAGGAAAAGGATTGCTGGCCTGGACAATGTCCAATCCACCCGGCTCGCGGATCAGCGGGTATACCAATCATCTGTGGAACGGGATTACCACCCTCGAATGGTGTAAACAGGTGGATAGTTTTCTATCTAATCACAGCCAATTTGAGTTCAGCCTCCTGCAATATGGGACGAGCGAATTCTATAGTAAAAACGAATTGCTGGGTATCGTCAACAAAATATTCGAACTGGGTCTCAACATAGAACCTGTGGCAACGACCACACCGGTAGACAGGCGGCTGGTGCCCGATGTTATTTGCAAGCCCCTGCCGGAACAACTTAAGGAACTGCGATTTTATTAACGTGCCCCTTTGTACCATTGTTATTCTGACCTATAAGGGCAAACAGCACCTGGCCCTGTTGCTGCCAACTATTCGGGAGGCCATTGCATGCTATGACAGGAAAGGTTCCATAGAGGTACTGATTGTGGACAATGGCAGCGATGAACATACACGCAACTATGTGCAGGGGCATTTCCCTGAATTCAACTACGTATTTTCTCCCGTCAATGACTACCTGTTTTCACTGAATGGTTTTATCCGGGAATTGGAATCGGAGTACATGCTGATGCTGAACGATGACATGAAGCTGGAAAGAAATATTTTAAATGAACTGATACCCGCCATTCAAAAAAACGGCAGTCTTTTTGCGGTTGCCTGCAGGATCATGGATTTTGAGGGCAATTATACGGTGTCCGCGGTAAGGAAGGCGAGATATTCCAGGGGCTGGTTATACAATTACTACCTGGACCCTGCCGAGTCAGTGGCAAAATACACCCTGTATCCCGGTGGTGGGGCAGCCATATTCCGGACAGCTTATTTTAATGCATTGGGTGGATTCGACGACCTGTACCGGCCTGCCTACTGTGAAGATACGGATCTGGGCATCAGGGCCTGGCAACATGGATGGGGAACCGTTTATGACCCGGCAGCTGTTCTTTATCACCGCGAAGGGGGTACCATCAATGATCAGTTCAGGAAAGATAAACTGGAACAAACTATCTTTAAGAACCAGTTGCTGTGCATGGTGAAAAACACCCACATACCAGGCTTCCTGCCCTGGTTTTACTTGATGCTGCCTTACCGGATCCTGCGCAGTTTTTTTACCAACCGCAACCTGTTCATGGCATGGAAATTGGCCGTCAAACAGTTGCCGGACGCGCTCGCCAGGAGGAAGAGAACGAAACACGCAGCCAATGATCTGTCCTGGATACAATTACTTGACAAGCCCTACCTGGAAGGCAACCATTAAACCGCACCGGCAGTAGTCAGTCAAATAAGCGAACTGATTGAGAATATGCAAAGTCCCGATCACCGGAAAGCAAAAAAATACAATCAAAAAAACGACCATTTGGATTCGTCTGATACGGGGTACATTTTATTTGGCTCCGATATTTTCATGAACCGCGGCGGAATTGCCGATTATACCGACAATTTTGCAAAACAGCTGCGGTCGCGCGGCTTGCTGGTCAAAGTGATCTCACCTTTTGCCCAACACGCCGAAACGGCAAGACCCTATGTGGTGCAGAATTTTAAGCTGAATTATTATCGCAGGGATTCTTCGCTCGACAGATGGTGGCTGACAAGGAAAACCGTTACGCTTTTTCATTTTGTCCAGCTTTTCTACCAGAGCCTGACCGGTATGCATAAGCTGGTCAAAGACAAAAAGAATACGACCGTTATTTTTACGGAATACTATTCCAAGCAGTTCGACATTGTCATTTATTGCGCACGTTTATTGCGCATCAAATACAGCATCGTATTTCATGGCCTGGACCTGATTTTTGGGAACAACAAGGAATTTGCACATTTCAGAAACAATCTTTCCGGCGCCCGGTTCATCATATTCAACTCGGAATCCACCGAAGCCCTTTGCCGGCGATTGTTTGGGATTGCGCCGGGAAAAAGTGTGATCCTCTACCCAGGGATTGATACCACCATACTTGACAGCAATCCCAATGGTCAATACAAGGGACGGAAATTCCTGGATGGAGAGGACTACCTTGTGTTTACAACAGTTTCGAGACTGATTCGCCGCAAGGGAATCGATATTGCCATCCGCATCGTCCACGCCCTGGCCGGTAAAAATCTCCGGGTCCGTTACTATATCGGCGGAGTTGGCCAGGAAATGGAAAATCTCCGGCGATTGATCAAAGAGCTTGGCGCCGAGGAGTATATTTTTTTGATGGGTGAACTCACCGACGAGGAAAAATATCGTCTGTTGAGTACTTCCGATTTCTTCCTGCTCCCTAACCACAGTGCAGGCAATACCGATTTTGAGGGTTTTGGCATCAGTTTTATTGAGGCCTCGCTGTTTGGCAATGTGGTCATCGGCGGTAAACACGGGGGCGTGAAAGAGGCTGTAGCAGACGGATCCACCGGCTTCCTGTTTGACTTTGATGACCCCGCCGCCTTTGAAGAAGCTGTAGACGCCATCTGGCAACTCGCCAGGCAACCTGAAAAAATCGTTTGCATCAAAACCGAAGGCATTTGCTTCGTGAAGAAGAAATATGACTGGAAGAACCTGATAGAAAATTTTATCCGTTTTGAAAAAGAAAACCGGCGCTGATTCTCGGCCACCCATCCAGGCACATGAAAACAGGGAGCAATGACATATTGAGCCTCCACCCGCGAAGGCAACATAATTTTGAACAGGCAGCCGCATTGGCAACACTG
>DATJYH010000333.1:0-12227 GCA_035499675.1 Puia sp. | reverse complement strand
ATACCGACAGACTTTTTACCATGTTGATATAGGCTTCATCCAGGTCTTTGCCGATCATGGTTATGTTGGCTTCTCCTCCACTCCATTTTACTTCGTCAACAGATGCGATCTTCTCCACTTCACGGATCACGTTGCCATCATGCGGCGGGACCAACTGGCCGCCATCGTTCCAATATGCTTTGTAACCATTGTATTCCTTGGGATTGTGCGAAGCGGTGAGAACCACCCCACCCTGGCAACCCAGTTGCCGGATGGTGAAGCTCAGTTCCGGCGTAGGTCGCAGCGACTGGAACAAAAATACTTTGATGCCATTGGAAGCAAATACCTTGGCGGCTGTTTCGGCAAAGTATCGGCTGTTGTTGCGGCTGTCATGTGCAATGGCCACTTTGACGGTCTGTTTGGGAAATGATTGCTTCAGGTAATTGGCATAGCCCTGCGTAGCCATGCCTACCGTGTATTTGTTCATCCGGTTGGTTCCCACACCCATGATTCCACGAAGACCGCCGGTTCCGAATTCCAGGTTCCTGTAAAAACTCTCTGTAAGTTCGGTGGGGTTTTCTTTTTGCAGGCGTAAAATTTCATTCCTGGTGTCCTGATCGTAGTTGCCGTTTAACCAGGCGTTCACTTTTTCCTGAATAGCAGCGTCCATATAAACAGCTTTTTAAATTTAGAATTGAAGATATTGAATTTTGGATATACTCGGCCAGGTAAACCTCTCCTGCGTTTTATTCCTCTTTGAAAATAATGTAATATTGTTGACGATGCAGCGGCCGTGCCACGGATATGCCGGGGGGTGCCGGATGAATCCAAATACCTGCGCTTCATGATGCCATCCAGATACTTTGTTTTGAAAGTTGCATTTCTTCCCATTTTTTTGATGTTGTTCATACCGGAAGCACCTGGCCAGGAGATATTCCTCCCGCCTTCGGCCCAGTACAACCCCGACCGGCTCAAGGCGGTGGTGGCCACGGAAATTGCCGGTGGCATCCTGATTTCCGCCGGCCTCTATTATTTGTGGTACCGGAAACACCCAAGGAGCGCTTTCCATTTTTTTAATGACAACCGGGAATGGTTGCAGGTTGATAAGCTGGGACATGCCACCACGGCCTATAACATCGGGGCCATACAGTTTGACCTGATGCGATGGTGTGGGGTCGGCAACGATGCCTCCATTGCCATCGGGTCTTTTACAGCGCTGGGCTATATGTCCATCATCGAAGTGCTGGATGGTTTTTCTTCCAAATGGGGGTTTTCCAAGGGTGATATGGCGGCCAATATCATCGGTACCGCGCTTTTCGCAGGTCAACAGGCATTCTGGCATGAGCAGCGGATTTCTCTCAAATTCTCTTATCATCCAACGATTTATCCATCCTACTACCCTCAGGAACTGGGAAAAAACTGGATCTCCCGGGCATTGAAGGACTACAATGGCCAGACCTATTGGCTTTCCATCAATATCAAATCCTTCCTGTCGGCCAAAAACGACTTTCCCTCCTGGCTCAATGCAAGTGTGGGATATGGTGGCGAGGGTATGATCGGCGCAAACAGCAACCCCACTACCATTGATGGTAAAACCATACCGGCTTTTCCGCGATACCGGCAATTTTACCTGGCGCCGGATATCGACCTGTACCGGGTCCCCACCAACAGCCAGGCATTCAGTACGGCGGCCTACCTGACCCGGTTTATCAAGATGCCAGCCCCCACGCTGCAATGGAATACCCTCCGGAAGTGGAAATTCCATCCCCTTTATTTCTAAAAAATTGAGTGATCGTGCCGATATAACGTTGCCTTCACAAAAAAAGGTAATAAATTTGTTTCCCCTACCCCCTGGAGACGAAGACGGATATCCCTCTATTCAAACGGAGATATGAGCAAATATTTATTGTTGCGAAGCAATAAGCAAACGGGCCCATTCACGCTGGACGAGATGCAGGCGATGGGACTGAAAGCCTATGATCTTGTTTGGATCGAAGGGAAAAGTGCCGCCTGGAGATATCCCTGCGAAATTGATGAGTTGAAATCGTTTGCGCCTGCTGTGGATGAACAACCCTTTGACCGGTTTTTCAAAAAACCTGCCGTCGACAACCAAACTGCGGCTATACATGCCAGTTCTCTTCCCCCGGATACAGAAAAAAAACAATCTTTCCCTGTGGTGGATACCCGGGCGGGTAACCAGTCGAACACCGTATACGTAAATCTGCCGGCGGCCAAAAAACCGGTTGCAGAAAAAGAAAAGAGCCGGCCATTACAGGATATTGAAAAAAGAGACGCTTCCCGCGAGTCCATCAATCCACCGCCTGCCGGGCCGAGAGAAACGGCTTCACGGACTTTTTCCAGTTCACTACCGGTGATGGCTACCGACGAATCGGTATTGCTGGAAGAAAAGTTTTCCCAGCCCCTGGATGATATCAAGAAACAGTATGTGGAGAAAGTCCTCAACCAGCAACGCAAAAGGCGCGCAGGCGGTCAATTTGCAAAACCAGTGGTACTGGGGATTGGCGTAGTGGCCCTGCTCGCGGCCGGCATGCTCATTGGCTTGTCCATCAACAAGCGGGGGAACGGCAATGCGCAAAAAGATTTGTCGCATGATCTAGCCATCTCCGATCAGCCCACGGACGACCGGACGCGCACCATTCCCATCTCTTCTTCCGGCAGGCCGACCGATAAACACGCGGACAATAGTGTTATTTCCCAGTCGGAGCAAGTAATGGACGAAACGAGGAGCAAACAGGAAGCTGCCGAAAAAAAGAAATCCCGAATTCAAAAACAGAAACTGGTGGCGGATTCGGCCCAGCATATTACAAAAGCAACCAGCAATGTGCCTGATTCCGAGGCCATGGCCGTACAACGCGAAGCTGCCCGCCGTGCCGATGCCCTCCTGGCCCGGGACGCCGTTAAAAACAATATTACCAATTATGTGTTCCTGAGTGCGAGTAAGTACAATGTCGGTACCTTTGGAGGGATTTCCGATGTCCAGATCACTGTGAGTAACCGTTCCCTGTATTCGCTGGACCTGGTAGTTGTGGAGGTCGAATATATTCAAAGCAATAAAAAGATCTTTAAGACAGAGAATTTATACTTTCATAACATTGGAGCCGGATCAGCGCTGATGGAGGAAGCCCCCAAAAGTTCCCGTGGGGTAAAAATTCAATACAGGATCGCGATCATCAACTCAAAGGAACTGGGCTTGTCATACACGGGGCTGTGATGTTGTGAAAATTTATCGGTCATTTGGACTTTTTAAATAGAGTTCTCCACATTTTTGTTACTTGGCATAGTACTTGAATTTGTAAAATTGCCTCTGATTATTTGCCATTGTTCGTCTCCGACCGGACGTTTGTTGCCAACCTGTTGCACAGCTTTAAGAGAACAGTAAAAAGAATTTTACTGACAGTCAATCATTGAACCATGAGAAGGGCTTTTGTTGAATTATGTCTTATCCTCGTCGCTATCATTGGCATCCACACAACGAGAATTATCCAACACAGCGGATTTATCAAGGGGAAATTGTACCCTGCCGGCCCCGGGAGTTCTGTGGTAGCCATCAACGGTAGAGATTCCGTTAAGGTGGTGAGTGAGCATGGTTATTTTGGGATGCGTGTAAAGCCGGGTACCTGGAAAGTGATCATTGATGTAAACGATCACGGAGCCAATGTGGTGAGGGAAAACCTGCAGGTGGGCGAAGGACAGGATATTAATCTTGGTGAAATTCGTATGACGGAATAAACCGAATATCATTTATAGGGGACGGTATGGGGTTAAGTCAGCCAGCTTTTGCCTGGCTGATTTTTTTTGCTTTCGACAACCATTGGGTTTGCTAAGATTCCCGGTTCTTATGGTCCTGTATTTTTGCTAACATTGCTTATGAAAAAAATACTCCTGTTTGGAGCCGGGAAGTCTGCCACATGCCTGATTGATTACCTGATCATGGAATCAGGGTTGCACGACTGGGAACTAACGGTTGCAGATGGCAATCTTTCGCTGGCCCAGTCAAAAACCAGGCAAGCGGCCCGCACCAGGGCGGTTTCCGTGGATGTACAGCAGGATGAAGCCAGAAAAAAATTGGTTGATTCCGCGGACATGGTCATCTCCCTCCTACCCCCTTCGCTGCATCACCTGGTGGCCAGGGACTGTATCGAGTTTGGCAAGCACCTGCTCAATGCCTCGTATGTAGATGATCAGACCCGCAAACTGGAAAATACGATCCGGGAGAAGGGATTGCTTTTTTTATGCGAGATGGGACTCGATCCCGGGTTAGACCATATGAGTGCCATGCAGTTAATCCATCGTGTTCGGGCCAGGGGTGCCGTGATACACTCGTTCCGGTCGCATACCGGCGGTTTGGTGGCACCTGAGAGTGATGACAATCCCTGGCATTATAAGATCAGCTGGAATCCACGGAATGTGGTTACAGCGGGCAAAGCAGGGGCGGTTTACCGGGAGGAAGGCGTTGTGAAGAAAAAAAAATATCATGAAATTTTTGAAGACTGCGGCCAGGTAACCGTTAACGGCAGCGGCAGTTTTGCCTGGTATCCCAACCGTGATTCACTGGGTTACCTTTCCCTCTACGGCATGGAAGACGTGGTTACGTTTATCCGGACCACGCTGCGGCATCCCGATTTTTGTGCAGGGTGGAAAGCTATTGTGGCAGCCGGATTAACCGATGATCAACAGCCCCTGCAAACCGCGGGTCTCAGTTTCCGCCAGTGGTCGCTCCCCCTCCTCCCCTTTGTGAACGACAACAACAGGACACAGCTCAGCTACCTGGGACTTTTTGACGACCAGCCTGTTCCGGCCTCCGCTTCCAATGCTGCGGATATATTACAGTTCCTGCTGGAAACAAAACTGCCCATGCACCCGCACGACAAAGATATGATCGTCATGCTGCATGAACTGGGATTGTCGGAGGGAGCCCGCCATTACCGGCTCGCCAGCAGCCTGGTGGTAAAGGGGGAAGATCACCTGCATACGGCCATGGCCAGGACCGTGGGCCTGCCCCTCGGCATTGCGGCGAAGCTGGTGCTGGAAAATAAGATCAAACTAACGGGGTTGCATATCCCCATTCTACCTGAAATTTACGAACCGGTGATGCGGGAACTGGAAAAGGAGGGCATCTCATTTCGGGAAGAACTTGCTTAATTCACTTCGATGTGCTGGGTATTCAGGATCTTGTAACCGAGGTCGCGGAATACGATGATGTATTTCCCCCTTTTCAGGTAGAGCAGGTATTTCCCCTGATTGGTGGGAACATAGGTCTGGTCGGCCGGGATGACCTGCCCGGGCCTGGCCCCAAAGGATTCAAACTGGTAGTAGGCCTGCACCAGGAAACAGTTTGGTTGCGGTGCTTTAATATAGAGGGACTGCCGGCGGCCGCCCAGGTTCAGCCAGGTGGGCCGGTTGTCGCGAAAAGTTGTTCGTGGATGTATGATCGTTATATCGTAGAGGTTGTTGAAGGTAACATTCAGCGGGACATCGTTTGAAAGTGCCACGGAAGGGTTCGTCAACGGGAACTTTTGTATGTAGGCGTCATAAAAAGCCTTTCCATATGCAAAATTACTACCCTCCGTCATGTTGGTCTGATCGATGGTCAATGGGTCAATCCCCGACATGTTTTTGAAAGCGAGACCCATCGGGATATAGTCGGGGCTGATGTTCTTTTCTGCAATATGGCCATAGCCTCCCAGCACCAGGACCCTGGCGGAAGAATCTGCGCGGATGATCCGGTAAATATTGGCGGCCTGTATGGAATCGCGCTCGGTGGCCGTATGCCGGTCTGCCGCTGTGTCTTCATAGGACACGAGTTGATAGCCTATATCAAGTGCGGTCCGGATGAGTTCACCCGCCACGGGTTCCGCACTGAAATTACCGGTGGCAGGGGTTAGTTTATCAAGACGATGGTCTGCAAAATTATTCAGCATCTCCATCGCGAGGTAGCGATATCCTTTCTTATACAGGTCATCCAGCAATGTGCACACGAACGCACGGTGAATGGATTTTTCGTGCGCTTCGTTGATCATGATCACCCGGTAGTTTCGTGCGAGGAAAGAGATATACCTTCGCGCATCCACCTGCTGCACATTCTTCATGCCGTCCATGATTTTGTTGATCTGCCGCAGGGCTACTTCATCCACTGTAGCATCATAACCCAGCTGCTCATATTCCAGCGCGGAGGAGTAGTCTTCTACAAAGGACACGGCCTGGGACATCATATCATTATAAAAACTGTCGCTGTATATTTTTCTGAATTTTGCTTCTTCCCTGAACAGTTGGTAGATGGGATATAGATAATGAAGGTTGCCGGCACGATTGAAGGTGATGTCGGTCAGCGTGGAATCATAGCCCGGCGGTCGCTCGTGGGACGCATAGTCATGGAGCATTTTCAGCTGCCTGCTTGTTTGTGCAACCGACATGCCGGCAATGCATAGTATAGAAAACAATAAAACAGACCTGATCATCCCCTGAATTTGGGTGCAATAATAGAGAAAGTCTTTGTTAGTGAAAACCTAAAGCCATCGGTCCCGCAGCAGGGTCGTTAACGTTTGTACACCCTCGGTGGCTTTTTGCTCTATGAGATACATATTGTCCGAAGCAGAAGCTATGGGGATCTTTTTGTCGATGATGAAAGTGGGCACCTGCCGGGGCACCACATGTAATAAGCCCGCGGCAGGATAGACCAGGAGCGAGGTACCCACCACCACGAAAATGTCCGCGGATCTTGCCAGTGGAACGGCCACCTCAATCATCGGAACGGGTTCTTCAAACCATACAATGGCGGGTCGCAACTGTGCACCATCACCGGCTGTATCACCCATATGCATATCCTCCCTGACGTCATAAAGCAGTTGCTCATTCTTTTCGCTTCTCATCTTAAAAATTTCACCGTGCAAATGGAGTACGTTGCGGGAGCCAGCCCGTTCGTGCAGGTCGTCGATATTCTGTGTAACAATATGAACTTCGAAATCTTTTTGCAAAGCCGCCAGCCCGTAATGTGCATCATTGGGCTGCGCTTCCATCACGTTACGCCGGCGCATGTTGTAGAATTCAAGCACCAGCTCAGGGTCCCTTCTCCAGGCACCGGGTGTAGCCACTTCCGTTACATCGTATCCCTCCCAAAGCCCGTCACTGTCGCGAAAAGTTTTTAACCCGCTTTCGGCGCTGACACCTGCGCCGGTAAGTACTACTATTTTCTTTTTAGTCAGTCCCTGCTGCATGGAATGATGTAAGACTTATATTGTGCAAAAATCCAAATGCTGTGGATCATGTGGCCACGTTTTACAGTGACATGTCATGAGGGCAACGCTCTCACCCGGAGATATGTGCAATGTAAGCCTTTCCCGGTTCTTCAAAAAGCGCCTGTGCAGGTGCTGAGACACCGGCCGCTCACATAGATTTTTTCATGTCGGGAGTTTTTGCTACATTGGTTTCAACATCCGGAAATAAACCGGGAAACCCGTACAGGAAACATTTTCATTAATTACTTCCAAAGGCAGGAGCACCGGGTTGAATAATTGTCAACCCATGATCCGGAGCCATCCTTACCCCAGATTAATATTCTGATAATATTTCACGGCAAGTCTATACATCGATACCGTCAACAGGAGGCCCATCCGTTCCAAAAAATGAAAAGACCCTGACCACCGGCCCGTCATGACAGGTTGTGTTCCCGGCTCTGATAACAAATAAATACAGGCTAATTTGAAGCTCTCCGCGGGTTTACGCGATGCCCGCCGCCGCTTTGCCATTATAAACCCCTAACACGATGCGGTGAGGGAACTTCCTGCGCCTGCCTACCCGGAAATTAGGCGTATGGTAGTGGAAAATTAAGCGGTCATGAATTGTAGGATTCAATTCATCTTATATAGGATTCAAATTGATCTCATCACGCAAAAAAAGCAAAACCGGCATACATCCGGCTGTTGGTTACTCCACGGGATGCTGCCTGATTTTAAAAAAGCTTAGCCTACCATTCAAATAACCATTAAATAAAAGACTATGCAAAAAAACAAAATCAGTTTATCAACGCTCATTCTTTTATCAACATTTCTGTTCACAGCAGCACAGCAAAAAAAACCAAACATCGTCGTCATTATGGGAGATGACATTGGATGGCTGAATATGGGTTGCTACAACCAGGGCCTGATGGCGACAAGGACGCCCAACCTGGATAAGATGGCTGCGGAGGGTATGCGTTTTACCGATTACTATGCGGAAGCAAGTTGTACGGCGGGCCGCGCGAACTTTATTACCGGGGAACTACCCATCCGGACAGGGATGACAACGGTAGGCCAGGCTGGTGCGTCTATCGGAATTCCCATGCAGGCCGTTACCATTGCCACGGTACTCAGATCCATGGGATATGCTACTGGTCAGTTTGGGAAGAACCACCTGGGTGACAAGAATGAATTTCTTCCAACAGTTCATGGATTTGATGAGTTCTTTGGCTATCTCTACCACCTGGATGCGATGGAAGATCCCTGTCATCCGGGCTATCCGCAAAAATTGCTGAACCAGGTGGGGCCCCGTAATATGATCCATTCATGGGCCACCAATGTGGATGACCCAACCGATATGCCACGCTGGGGGAAAGTGGGCAAACAAAAAATAGAAGATGCGGGCACACTTTGTCCCGATCGAATGGGAACAGTGGATGAAGAAATCCGCGATGCCGCTTTGAAATTTGCAGACAAGGCAAGGGCCGCTAATAAACCGTTTTTCCTTTGGCTGAATCCTACCAGGATGCATGTGACAACGCATCTTTCGCCAAAGTATGAGGCTATGCGTACTTCCGAGAATGGCTGGACCATTCATGAAGCCGGTATGGCCCAATTGGACGATATTGTTGGCTCAGTCATGAAATATCTGAAGGACAATGGCCTTGATGACAACACAATCGTTGTATTCACGACAGACAACGGTACCGAAAACTTCACCTGGCCAGACGGTGGTCAAACACCATTTGCAGCTGGTAAAGGAACCGCATTTGAAGGAGGATTCCGTTGCCCCGCCCTGCTTCGCTGGCCTGGTCATGTTCCAGCCGGCAAGGTAGAGAATGGAATATTCTCCGGCCTTGACTGGTTTCCCACTTTTGTAGCGGCAGCGGGTAATCCCAGCATTGCTGATGAACTGGTAAAAGGTAAAACAATTGACGGTGTAACCTATAAGGTTCACCTGGATGGCTACGATCAAACGCCACTCATTACCGGCAAAGGCCCGTCTAACCGCCACGAGATCTTTTATTTTACGGAAGGTACCCTGGCCGCCATTCGTATAGATGATTATAAATATCGTTTTGTGGACCAGCCCGGCGGCTGGATTGGCACTACCGTTAAACCCGACATGCCGATTTTGGTAAACCTTCGTCTGGATCCGCTTGAGCGCACGATGTGGCCCAATTCAAACCTGGGCTCGTATGAATATTTTAACTGGTTCCTGTATGAGTTCTGGCGTTTTGTACTGGTTCAGCAGGTGATTGCCAAGGAAATTCCAACGTTCCTGGAATTTCCTCCCATGCAAAAAGGCGCCAGCTTTAACCTGGAGGCGCTCAAGGCTGAATTGGCAGCCAGGCAGGCACAGATACAGGCTGCACAGGGCACAGGTAAATAACAGGAAAATATGTATCCTTCGTTTTGAGTAAAAACATGTCATTTAAAAAACAACGGCCATCTTTAGGGTAGCCGTTGTTTTAACATGAAATATTGAAAAGGATGCATCCAGTTTTTTTGCCAGTTAACAAGGATGCCGGAAAGGGGATAACAACTAATGCTGTGATGTCAGACGGTCTCGCTGTTGTTGGCCAAATGCCAATAAGCCCGCCTGCTAAAAATGTTAAACCGGTTTTACGAGTTTTAACCACCGCAAACAACAACGACGCCAGATCTGATCTTTTAGCGTAAGTAGTTTATCGGTCAAATAATTTTTAGGAAAATCATGGAACGATTTTTTCTTGCTGAATGGTCATTTTCCAAAATTCTGTCTCTTAAAAAAATCACATTTCTTATTTTTCTTTCCGTTTTGCTGCAATACCCTGTAAGCACCCTGGCCCGGGAGATCAAATCGGATACCCTTACTCAGGAAGTCTGGCCTGAGGTTGACGCTTACTACCGTTTTAACCAGGCACTGCGGCTCATGGGGGCTTTTACGGCCACCAAGGCGCATACTGCCTACGCAGATGGAGCCCTGGCCCTGAATCTCGATTATTTTACGTTGCGTAGTCTTCGGCAAAGTGGCCGAGATATGGATATGGACTCCACCCGGGGTTATTATCAATGGTTCAGGGCAGGGTTAAAATATAAAAGACCGGATCCCACTTCAAAAAATCCTGCCCCCGTCTACAGTATCCGGACAGAGTCCAATACCCGTTTTTACCCGGGATGGAAGAGTTTGATCTCACTCAGGAACCGATTCGATTTCCAGGATAAAAGCGGTTTCTGGACCGTGATCTACCGACCCCGCGTAACCTGGGAAAAGGATTTCCGCACCACGTATTTGTATTTCTTGGCGTATACGTATGTTGAATACTATGCCTATTTCCACAATGGAAACAGAAATACCCTGAGTGCAGCGTTGGGGGCCCAGGTAAAGGTGTCCCGCCTGATTGTTTTCGATGCCTACTATTTATACCAGTTTCAACACGAACCGCTGGTGAATCAGCTAAGTGCCATTGGTATCAGGATCAGATTTTATATGCCTGTAATAAAATGAGGGTGCAAATTTGACCCGGGAAACTGCGCGCAAATTCACTTTTCCCCTGCCAGCTCCATAATGGCGTCCCACTCTTTTTCTGTAACGGGTTGTACCGACAGCCGGCCGATCCTCACCAGCGCCATATCAGCGAGCCGCTTATCTTTTTTTATCACGTCGAGTGGCACGGGTTTGCTGAGTTTTTTGGCGGGCTTGAGTTCCACGCTCACCCAGCGATCATCGCTGGTGGTGGGGTCCTGATAAAATTCTTTGGTTACTTTCGCAATGCCCACAATATCCAGTCCTTCGTTGCTGTGGTAAAACAACACTTCATCCCCCTTTTTCATATTCCTCAAATGCAGACGAGCTGCGTAATTGCGCACACCATCCCAGGAAGTGTGTTTGTCTTTTTCTAATTGTTCCCAACTATATGCGGAAGGCTCCGATTTTACCAGCCAGTGTGCCATGGATACAAGTTTAGTGGTTCACTAAAATCCATTTCAAATGTAGTGATATGATTGAAAAAAGCCGGCATTTTCAGGACCTCCATAAAGAGCAGCCGGGTGAGCGATCATGCCGGGGAGGAGTTCCTTTTTTAGAAGTACCGGGCGGGGCATCTTCTTCAAAAAAATATGAGGAGTGAAACATCCCTTTTCTTCTTTTCTGCGTATACCTAACGGTATCATCTTCTTTGAACCTGATTCAACTTCTGCGACAGGTTGTTTTAAGGTCAGGCCACCTGCTTGCCATGGGCAATGTGGGTGGTCTTTTTTATGGGGCGGTATTACCACCCGCTGGCCAGTACGTCTGCCAGGTGCATGGTTTTGAGTGGATGGCCCTTATACCGGATGTATCCGTCGAGATGCATGAGACAGGACAGATCTGTCGAGATAATATACTCTGCACCCGTTTCCAGGGCGTTATTTATCTTCTGGTCGGCCATAGCTATTGAAATGGGTTCAAACTTTACGGCAAAGCTTCCCCCAAATCCACAACATGTTTCTACATCATTCATTTCCACCAGCTCAAGACCTTTTACCTTTGATAAAAGTTGACGTGGCTCTGTTTTGATTTTGCATTCCCGGAGGCCCGAACAGGAGTCATGGTAGGCGGCTTTTGCCAGGAGGGCTGCGCCCAGGTCTTCCACCTTCAATACTTTGACCAGGAACTCTGAAAACTCGAATATTCTTTTCTGCAGCTCTTTCACTTCGTTATGGTGGGATGAATTATCGAACAGGGAGGGATAATAATTCCTGACAAACCCAACGCATGAGGCACTCGGTGCAACGATGCAGTCGCTTCCTGCAAAATCGCCGATAAACTTGGTGCATACCTGTTTGGCATCATCCCGGTATCCCGCATTGTAAGCCGGTTGTCCGCAGCAGGTTTGGTTGGTATTATATTGGACCCTGCATCCGCATTTTTCCAGCACCCTCACCATATTGAATGCAGTGGATGGATAGATCTGGTCTACAAAACAAGGTATGAACAGATGAACGTCCATGGAATAATGATTTGCCCGAGGAAAACTGGTGTTAATCGCC
>DATJYH010000332.1:0-5977 GCA_035499675.1 Puia sp. | reverse complement strand
ATCTTAACTCCCTGTAGCAAAAATCCTTAACTTCGCCCACTAACTATTTCCACGCAAGATGAGCCTGGACAATAAAAATAAGATTGCGAACTTTTTAAATGTAAGACTTCATGGATTCGAATATATTATCCATCATAATTGGTGCCATAGCCCTGGTAGCCGGGGTCATAGCGGGTAGATTCATTTTTGCCAAAAACACTCAAAAACAGGTTGAAGACGCCCGTCAGCAGGCGCAAAAGATCATTTCCGACGCACAGGTTTCAGCAGAAAATCTCAAAAAAGAAAGAATACTGGAAGCCAAGGAGAAATTTGTACAGCTTAAAGCCGAGTACGACAAGGATGTGCTGGAAAGAAACCGGAAACTGGGCGACTCGGAAAACCGGATCAAACAGAAAGAACAGGGTATCAACCAACGGCTGGAACACCTGGACAAACAGGCCAAGGAGAATGATGCCATCAAGGAACATCTGAACCGACAGATTGAGGTGGTCAACCAAAAGCGGACCGAACTGGAAAAACACCAGGAGGAGCATATACGCAGGCTGGAAAAAATCGCGGCCCTGACCGCCGACGAGGCAAGAACACAGCTGGTGGAAAGTCTCAAACACGAGGCCCAGACCCAGGCCCTGGCCCTCCAACAGGAAATCATTGATGACGCCAAACAAAAAGCCAATAAAGAGGCCCGTAAAATCATCATCCAGAGCATTCAGCGCACCGCTGCCGAACAGGCCATCGAAAACTCCATTACCGTATTTAACCTGGAAAGCGACGAAATAAAGGGCCAGATCATCGGCCGCGAAGGCCGTAATATCCGGGCCATTGAAGCAGCCACCGGGGTGGACCTGATCGTGGATGACACCCCCGAAGCCATCGTACTTTCTTCTTTTGATCCCCTTCGCCGGGAGATCGCTCGCCTTTCCCTGCAAAGACTCGTTGCGGATGGACGTATTCACCCCGCCCGCATCGAAGAAGTGGTGGAAAAGACCCGCAAACAGATCGAGGAGCAGGTGATTGAGATCGGGGAAAGAACAGTGATTGAACTGGGCATCCACGGCCTGCATAAGGAACTGGTACGTATTGTAGGTAAGATGCGGTTCCGCTCCTCATATGGCCAAAACCTGCTGATGCATAGCCGTGAGGTGGCCAATTTGTGCGGGATCATGGCGGCCGAGCTGGGCATGAACCCCAAGCTGGCCAAAAGAGCCGGTTTGCTGCATGATATCGGCAAAGTGCCCGATGAAGAGACCGAACTGAGCCATGCCCTGCTGGGAATGAAGCTGGCCGAGAAATTCGGTGAAAACCCGGCGGTAATCAATGCCATCGGTGCTCACCACGATGAGGTGGAAATGCAATATGTGATCGCACCGATTGTGCAGGCCTGTGATGCCATCAGCGGAGCAAGGCCCGGGGCACGACGCGAGATCATGCAACAATACCTGCAGCGTATCAAGGACCTGGAAAACCTGGCACTGACCTATCCCGGGGTGGAAAAAGCCTATGCCATCCAGGCCGGGCGTGAGTTGCGCGTCATCGTGGAAGCCGATAAGGTAACCGACGGGGACAGCGATAAACTGAGTTTTGAGATTGCCCAGAAAATACAAACGGAAATGACCTATCCCGGCCAGATCAAGGTAACCGTGATACGCGAAAAAAGAGCCGTCAACGTAGCGAGATAGACAGCGTAGGTTTTTTTGGCATTCTCCGGAATTGTTCATACTTTTGCCACCCTAAAAATTCACGCCATGAACGCGGCAACAGCATTCGTACACGAGCAACTGACAGGAAAAAAGGATTTCCCGAAATTCAAAGCCGGTGACAATATCACCGTGAACTATAAAATCCTGGAAGGTAATAAAGAACGTATCCAGAGTTTTAAGGGAGATGTGATCAAACGCCAGGGCGTGGGTCATACTGCCACTTTTACCGTCCGTAAAATCTCCGATGCCGTGGGCGTGGAAAGGACCTTCCCCCTCTACTCACCCAATATCGAGTCGGTTGAGGTAAATAAAGTGGGACGTGTTCGCCGGGCTAAATTGTTCTTCCAGCGCAACAGGAGCGGCAAAAGCGCTCGTATCAAGGAAAAGAGACTGGCCGGCGAATAAGCAGATCAGTAAAAACATATATAAAAAGCGGAGGGGAATCCAGTTCCTTCCGCTTTTTTGTTAGTCGCAGGTTAAACCGCCTCCGGAAGCTCCGGGCACGATAATATTTTGGCAACAAAAGGACGTTTAGACTTCAAAACGATTAACTTTGTATTTCCTAAAATTTAAATCTCATGCTTACTTATCTTTTATTAATATCAGCTCCTGGTGGCAGTGAGTGGATATTAATCATCCTGGCGGTTCTGGTTCTTTTTGGTGGTCGCAAGATTCCCGAATTCATGCGTGGCCTGGGTCGCGGTATCCGCGAGTTTAACGATGCAAAAAATAATGTGAAGAAGGAACTTGAAGAAGGAATGAGTGAAAAGGACAAACAGCCTTCTTCCACTCCCACTTCGACTCCACAGTCCTGATAACTCCGCATAGTCCCGACGGTTATTGGCAGTCAGCAATCGCATTTGTTATTGTTTACATTCGATTCAATACAGCACTACCATACTGCACTGCAAAACGGCACAGCTTCCTGCACGGAGGCTGTGCGGTTTTTTTTGCAGCGCATCGAGGCATCAGCTCACCTGAATGCCTTTGTGTCCGTATATGGCGATGAAGCACTGGCCCGCGCAAAAACCCTCGATGAAAAAAGAAAACCCGGGCAACCCATCGGCAAAATGCACGGGGTGATCGTAGGCCTGAAAGATGTCATCGCCTACAAAGACCATCCCCTGACCGCCTCTTCTAAAAGCCTGGAGGGGTTTGTTTCCATCTACAATGCTACCGTGGTTGATCGTTTGCTGCAGGAGGAAGCCATCATCATTGGCCATCTCAACTGCGATGAATTTGCCATGGGTTCTACCAACGAAAATTCGGTGTATGGCAAGGTCCTGAATGCCCTGGATGAAACCCGGGTACCCGGGGGATCCTCGGGGGGTTCCGCTGTAGCCGTTCAGGCCGGTCTTTGTATGGTAAGCCTGGGCAGCGACACCGGCGGATCGGTGCGACAACCGGCCGATTTTTGCGGCATTGTGGGATTCAAACCCAGCTATGGCTGTATCTCCCGTTATGGGCTAATCGCATATGCTTCTTCGTTCGACCAGATCGGCATCTTCACCAAAAACATCCCCGACCTGGCACTCACGCTGGAAGTGATCGCCGGGCAGGATACCATGGACAGCACCTCCCATTACCCGGCAGGCACCTCATTTTCAGGCCGATTAAATGAGGAAAAGGAAGCGCCTTTACGGATCGCGATCTTCAAGGAGGCCCTTGAGCACCCCGGCCTCGACCCCGAAATCAAGGCCCGGTTCCGGAAATTTGCCCGGGACCTCAGCGCGGCAGGTCACCATGTGGAAATTATTGATTTTGAATTTCTTGACTATATAGTACCGGCCTATTATATACTAACCACGGCCGAGGCCTCCTCCAATCTTTCCCGGTATGACGGAGTAAAATATGGATACAGGTCGATGGCAAAGACCGTCGATTTAACTGATTTTTACAAAAAGACCCGTTCGGCCGGTTTCGGCCGGGAAGTAAAGCGGCGTATCCTGTTGGGAACCTTCGTGTTAAGTGCAGGCTACTATGATGCCTATTTTACCCGTGCCCAACAGGTCAGAAAAACCCTGGTTGATAAGACGAACCTGATTTTCAATGACTTCGATATAATTTGTTCTCCCACCTCGCCTTCTACGGCCTTTCGGATCGGTGAAAAGATGAACGATCCGATTTCTATGTATCTCGCTGATATATACACAGTTTACGCAAATTTGACCGGGATCCCCGGCATTTCAATCCCCCTTTTCAGGCACACAAATGGCATGCCTTTTGGTATTCAGGCTATGACAAGTCGTTTTAAAGAGTTATCTTTGCTTCAGTTCTCGCATCGGCTGATGCAACAATATAAGTCCTACGAAAATCCTACTTTATGAGAACTCGGATCACAGGCGGTTCCATTCTCCCCTGAATTTATTCCGAACCAATCCCATCCTCTGAAAGATTATAAACCGGATATCTGGTTTATAAATCTGTTAATCGTTGACAATGAGCAAAAGACTTTTATTGTTAAGCATGCTTAGCATTGGATGGGTGTCTGGTATACACGCAGACAACGGATTAAAAGGGAAGAAGTCAAAAACTTCTCTCAAAAAAAAGGCGGACACCAGTGTGGTGGTCAAATCTCCGGCTTCCTTCACTTCTATTAATGCAAACGCCTCATTATCACCCAAAAACACTCCGGCAAACGGGTTCAACGAGCTGTTTATCAACGCTTCGCTGACCAGCAGCAATGGTTCCCACCTGAATCCCCGGGCAATCAGTTTTGTCCAGGATTATATGGAAAAGAACCGTGAGGACCTGGCCGAAATGAAAAGCTGGGGAAAGCCTTATTTTAACCTGATAGACGGGGTCCTTACCCAATATGGGCTGCCCACCGAGTTAAAGTACCTGGCTGTTATTGAGTCCAATCTCAAGCCTACCTCGGTTTCCTGGGCAGGTGCCGTTGGCCCCTGGCAACTAATGCCGGCTACGGCGCGTATCCTTGGCCTTAAAGTGAGCCGGAAATACGATGAAAGGAAGAATTATTATAAGAGTACAAGGGCTGCAGCCCGTTACCTGAAGGACCTCTATGCCGAACTGGGCGACTGGCTCCTGGTCATTGCGGCCTACAACGGCGGTACCGGCAATGTGTACAGTGCGATGAGGCGCAGCCACAGCAATGATTTCTGGGCACTGCAGTATTATTTGCCTGCTGAGTCGAGGAACCATGTCAAAAAGTTTATCGCTACCCACTATATTTTTGAAGGCCAGGGCGGCGTAACCACGCTCACCCGTGATGAAGCTACCCAGCAGCTGACCGGCTCTTCCATGTATGTGTTTACACGCAAGCTGAACAAGACGGAGATCAACAATTCCAAAACCGAAACCATTTCAGGTAAATATTGTGCAGAGGTAATTGCCAAAAATGTGCTGATGGACCTGCAGGAATTCAATCGCTTTAACCCGGAATTTGATAAGGTGATGGCCAGCAGCAACAATACCTATGACCTCATGCTCCCCGCCGATAAGATGGATCTCTTTGAAGCCAACAAATACCAGATCCTGAATGAATCGGTGCAATCGCTGCTGAACGGCGAAACCGTAGAAGCCGATACTCCCAAATTGTTGCAGGAGATCACCCAAAAAAGGAAGTAAGTAAACGTATAATAACCTGCGCAGAAAAGGTATTGGTCACCCGGTCAATACCTTTTTTATGGCTGCTGCTTTAAGCATGCACTCTTCGTACTCCTGCCCCGCCTGGCTGTAAAAGGTAATCCCGGATCCCACTGAAAAAGAAAGCTGATGCAGGTTTGCATTATATAAGATGCTGCGGATAACCACGTTGAAGTCAAAATCCCTTTCCGGAGTTACATACCCAATGGCTCCTGAAAACAATCCCCTCCTGTTTCTTTCATAGGTTTCTATCAGTTGCAGCACCCTTCGTTTGGGCGCTCCCGTCATCGAGCCCATCGGAAAACCCGAACGGACCATATCCACCCAGGTCCTTCCGGTTTCAGGTTCACCGACTACCGCGGATATCATCTGGTGCACTTGCGGAAAAGTATAGATGCCAAACAGCTCCTCCACCTTCACGGATCCGGCCACACAAACCCGCGACAGGTCATTTCTGACCAGGTCTACGATCATCACGTTCTCCGCGCGTTCCTTGGCGTTGTTAAACAATGCGCTTTTGTAGAGTTCATCCTGGCGGCTGTTTTGCAGGTCCCTCGCCCAGGTGCCCTTGATGGGTTGTGATAATAACCTTCGTCCCCGGCGGCTGAGATATCTCTCCGGGCTGGCACATAAAAGCTGCACATCCCCGAGCTTGTAATATCCGCCAAAAGGCA